>JBKPFI010000103.1:0-3485 GCA_046728775.1 Actinomycetota bacterium
GCGCACAGGCCGCCGGCCGAGCGTGCTCTCGGCGAGCGCGACGAGCTCGAGGTCGGTCGCCTCCGTCAAGCCGCTCTCGTGCGCCGCGAGGTAGTCGAGCGCCCGGCCGGTGTCCGCGCCCGCCGCGCGCAGGCCGAGCGCCGCCCAGGCGGTCAGCAGCGGGCCCGGAGCTCCGCCGGGCTCGGAGAACGCGCCGCTCGGCGCCTGCCGTGCGTGGAGGTAGGCCACCCCGGTGTCAGACACCGCAACGAAAGCGTCACGGACTTCGGAAAGCGCCTGCGAACCGGCTCTTGCCGCGGCGTCAGGCACCGTGATGAGAGACGCCGTGGCGAGGGCCAGCACGGCGAGCGCCGCGAGCTTCACGCCCACACGACCTCCGCCTTCAGCCGCCGCGCATAGCGCTCGAGGAGCCGCCTCAGCTCGGGCCCGGCCACCAGCGCGAGCACGAGGTTCCCGCTCGCGTGCGCCGCGTCGAACCAGATCCCGCGCACGTAGAGCGCCGTGAAGGCCTGCCAGGTATGCGGGTAGAAGCTGAGCCACTCCCAGAGGTCCATGAAGGCGTCGAACGCGAAGCCGAGCGCGAAGCACGTCAGCGCCAGCGGCACGCGGCGGCGCAGCAGCGGCGCCGCGAGCCCGCCGAGCAGGCCGCAGCCGCCCCACGCCAGCATCTGCCACGGCGTGTAGGCGCCCTGGCCGAGGTAGAAGTTCGAGATCAGGGCCGTGAGCGCGCCGACGCTCATCCCCGCGCGCGGGCCGAGCGCGACTCCGGACACGACCGCGATCATCGTCACCGGCTGCACGTTCGGCACGGCGGCGAAGAGGACGCGCCCGGCGGCCGCCGCTGCGGCCAGGGTCGCGATCAGGACGAGCTCCTTGCTCGAGCCCGGGCCGCTCTCGAGCCACGCGGCACCGGCCACGATCAGCCCGCCCGCGACGAGCAGGAGGGCAAGCGCCGCGTCGTCCGGTGCGACCACGGCCCACGCAGCAGCGCCGAACGCTGCTGCCACGGCGCCGAGCGCTGCCACCCTAGGCAAGCGCGGCCTCCCGTGCGTGGACGGTCGAGACGCAGCGGTCGGCGACGTCGGACGCGAACACGAGGTCGTTGGTCACCACCAGCGTCGCGCGCCCGGCGGCCTGACCGCGAAGCAGTGCGGCGAGCTCGTTCTTGCGCTCCGGGTCGACGCCGCGCGTCGGCTCGTCGAGAACGAGCAGCTGCGGCTCCGCGACGAGCACGGCCGCCAGCGCCAGCCGCTCCCGCTCGCCGCTGGAGAGGTCGCGCGGGTGACGAGCCTCGAAGCCGGTTAGGCCGACGGCCGCGAGCGCCTCGCGCGCCCGCGCCAGGTCCCCGCCGACGGCGAGCGCCACCTCCTCGTCCGCGCGCTCGCAGACGAGGTAGCGGCCGGGATCCTGCGAGAGGTAGCAGGCCCGCCCGCTCCGCTCGACGCGTCCCGCCGCGGGCTCGAGCAGCCCGGCTGCGAGCTTCGCCAGCGTCGTCTTGCCGGAGCCGTTGGGGCCGACGAGAGCGACGATCTCGCCTCGTCCGAGCTCGAGGCGCGTCCCCTGAACGACCGGCACGCCGTCGTAGGCGAACGAGACGTCGCGGAACGCACAGACGGCCGCGCCGGCCGGCTCGGCGCTCGGCAGGCCGGGCTCGCGCGGGAGCCACGCCTCGGGCAAATCGCCGACCTCTTCGACCCGGCCGCCCGAGACGAAGAGCACGCGGTCGCAGGCCTCCAGAACGCGCTCGGGGCGCTGCTCCGAGACGACAACCGCCGCGCCGCTCGAGCGCGCGAGCTCGATCGCCGCCGCAGCTCCCTCGGGATCGAGCTGCGAGGTGGGCTCGTCCAGGAGCAGCAGGCGCGGCCGCAGAGCGAGCACCGAAGCGAGGCAGACCCGCTGAAGCTCGCCGCCCGAGAGCTCGGCGATCCGCCGCTCGGCAAGGTGCGCGGCGCCCACGGCGGCCAGCGCCTCCGCCGCGCGCGGGGCGATCTCAGCCGGCGGCGTGCCGAGGTTCTCGAGCCCGAACGCCACCTCCGTGACGACGCGCGTGAAGACCACCTGGTCCTCCGGGTCCTGGAACAGCGTCGCCACCGTCCCGGCGAGATCGGCCGGCCGGGCGCGGCGGGTGTCGAGCCCGCCGACCTCGACGCAGCCGGAAAACCGCCCGCCGTGGAAGTGCGGCACAAGCCCCGCCAGCGCGCGCAGCAGGGTTGACTTGCCGCCGCCCGAGGGGCCGAGCAGCGCGACGACCTCGCCGGGCCGCAGCTCGAGCGAACACTCCCGCAGCGCCTCCCGACCGCCGGGATACGCGTACGACAGGCCTCGAGCGGACGCTAGAGCCACAGCACCCCTATCGCGACGAGGACACAGGCGAGCAGGAGCGCACCCCGCTCGCGCAGGCCCCAGGCCGGACGCGGCGCGCGGCTCGCCCCCGGCCGGCCGTAGCCGCGCGCCTCCATCGCCTCGGCGAGGTTCAGCGCCCGCTCGAGCGAGCCCGCCAGCAGCGGCGTCAGCAACCGCGCCCGCCCACGGGCCCCGGTGACCTCCACCCCGCGCCCGCGCAGCGCCTCGACCAGGCCGGCGGCGTCGCGCTCCAGCGTCGGGACGAGCCTCGTCGCCAGCGCGACGGCGAGCACCGAACGCCGCGCGAAGCGCGCCGATTGCACGAGCCGGTCGTGGTCGAGCAAGAGCGCGTACGCCGAGAAGGCCAGCGCGACCGCCGTCAGCCGCAACCCCTGGAAGAGCCCGATCCGCAGCTCCTCGCGGGTCACGTCGAGCTGACCGAGCACCGGCACCGTCGGCCCGCTCCAGAGCACGTGCCAGCCGATGGTCGAGACGAACGGCGTCAGGAGGAAGACCGCTAGCCCCGAGCCCAGCGCGCCGACGAGGTAGAGCCGGCGCCGCCCCGCCGGCGCCCGCAGGCACGCGACGAGCAGCACCGCAGCGATCGCGGCGACCGAGACGATCCGGTCCGCGAGCAGCGCGGCCGCCGCGAGCCCGGCAAGGAGTGCCGCCGCAGGCGCGGGGCTCACGGGCGCACCTCGTAGCGCAGCCGGAATGGACGGGGATCCAAGAGGCGCCGCGAGTCGCCCAGGAAGAGCATCCGGACCGGCGACCCGGCGGAGCTCGCTCCCTTGCGGAATGCGATCTCGACGCGCGCGGAACCCGGCGGCCCGAGGAAGAGGACGTTCGCACCCCGGGGCACGCTGCTGCCGACGGTCGCCAGACGTGCGTGAAGCCGCCGTGCGACGGATCGTCCCCACTTCGGGTCGAGTGTCACGACGACCGCCGGCCGCCGCTTGCCGTCGTAGCCGTGGAGAAACGGCTCGGGGAAGGCTCCGACGATGACCGGATCCTGCGCGGGGTCGCGCCAGCTACGGAAGTCCCACCACTCGACGTCGCCGCGGTGGAGCCGGTACTCGGCGGCACTACGGTCGGCGAGATAACCGTTCACGTAGTAGAACCACGCTCGGTTGCCGTGCTCC
>JBKPFI010000254.1:0-9623 GCA_046728775.1 Actinomycetota bacterium
CGTCCCGCCGAAGCGCAGCCCGACGAGCGCGAGCCCGAGCACGCAGAGGAGGTCGAACGCGATCGAGGCGAAGTGCGCGGCGGGGAGGTCGTCCCACTTCCCGCTCCAGCCGAGAGCCAGGTAGCCCGGAAGGTAGGCCTCGTACGCGACGGGGCCGTAGGTGTCGCCCTGCGGGTTGGCCGACTCGCAGCGCCCGTTTGTCTGGACGCGCTCGCGGATCTCGCCGTCGGTGTCGGCGGGGCCGCACGCCTTGCCGATCTCGACGGGGAAGTGGCCGTACGGCGACTGGCCGTGCGCGATCCGGTCGGCGCCGACCACGCCCGAGTACCCGACGTCGATCACGTTCGAGGCCCGGACGTTCAGGCCGACGCGGAAGCCCGCGGCGAAGACGGTTGCGGCGGCGAGGACCCAGACCGGCCAGACCGGCACGGCGGCGGTGCCGAGGCGGCCGCGCCAGGCGCTCCAGACCATCCGCCCGAGCAGGTAGAGCAACGGCGGGTAGGCGAGCGGGACGCTCGTGAAGATGTCGCCGCGGTTGAAGAACCAGAGCGAGACCGTGAACGAGAGCAGCACCAGCAGGTCGAGGTTGCGCAGGCTCAGCGGGCGGCGCAAGTCCCCGAGGCCGAGCAGGAAGAGCGCGCAGAAGCCGAGCCACACGGGCGCGCTGTTGATCTCCCGTCCGCCGAAGGCGCCGTCGTAGCCGCGGGCCATCTTCCACGCCACCTGCGGGCCGGTCCACGCCTGCGTGACGGCGCCGCTCGTGTCGTCCACCTTCCCGGTCGCGACCTCCCCGGCCGCACCGGCCCAGATCCTCACCGTCCAGACGTGCTGGCCCTTGTCGTACGAGGCGTCGGTCTGCCAGAGCCGCCGCGGGTAGTGCCCGAGCCAGTCGGCAACCTTGTCGTTCTGGAGGAAGATCGCCTTCACCTGCGCGGCCGCCAGCCGCGGATTCGGCGGCGAGAGCGGCTTCTTCGTGTCCGGCGAGCCGGGCGCCGCGAGCGCCGGCCCCGCCAGGGCGAGGGCGACCGCAGTCCCGGCCAGGACGCGCCTCATCGGGCGCAGCCTAGTGCGCCTTCAGGTGGTGCTGCCGAGCCTCTGGGTCGCGAGCACCAAGCCAGGGGCCGCACTCGTCCGCCGCCAAGGCTGGTTGCCTTGGCAAGGGCGAGGGTGGTTCCTGGCGCCGCGTGATCGCGGGCGAGAGGCCGGCGTGCGCCGCCTGGAGGGGCACTCAGCCTCGGTGGACGCGGAAGGACCAGAGCTTGTTGCCGATGAAGTTGAGCGGCGTGACGAGGACGACGGCGATCGCCTGCGCGAGCACCTTGTCGACGCCCAGCGCGATCAGGCCGCTCAGCACCGCGAGGTTGGCCGCGTAGGCGATGACCGCCACGACCAGGAAGCGCAGGCCCTGCCACGCGGCGTGCCCGCGCTGGTCGCGGAAGGTCCACACGCGGTTCCAGAGGTAGTTGTTCGTCACCGCGACGAGGAACGAGCACGTGGCCGCCGCGGCGTAGTGGAAGTCGGCTCCGCGCAGGAGCGCGGTGTAGACCGCGAGATTGATCACGTAGCCGCTCGCGCCGACGGTGGCGAACTTCGCCAGCTGTACCCAGTTGTCCGGCCGTGACAGGGCCCGGCCCGCCCGCGTGCGGGCCAGGGCGGCTGCAGGAGAAAAGGCCATCGGCGCGCGAATGTACCGGACAGGCCGCAAGGTCAGCGGGAGCGCCGGCGGGAGCCACGCTTGCGCCGCGGCAGCCAGGGGGCCGCGCGGCGGCGGCGCTCGCCGCGCGGGGGGAGGGCCAGCCCGTCCAGCGGCACGCGCCGCGAGCTCTCGGCATCGTCGAGCACGAGCTCGACGATCGCCCAGTCAGGACCGAGCACGACGTCCTGCAGCGAAGCGCGGCCGGCGATCGGCATTCCGCGCAGGTCGCTCAGCGCCCGGGCCTCGAGTCGGTAGATCGAGTCGTCGCCGAGGTCGAGCAGGACGAGCGCCGAGGAAACCTCGACGCCCTGCGGCCCGACCGTCGCAGCAGCGAGCGGCAGGAACCGATGCCTGTCGTCGCGGCAGAGGACGTCGATGCCGAGCGCGCGCGGGTCGGTGGGGTGAAGCAGGACGTCGACCGCCCGGCCGAACCTGATTCCCTGCACGCGGACCGGCAGCCGCAGCAGCTCCTCTCCCGTCACACGCTTCACCCGCCGCCCTCTTCTCCCGCCTAGAGGACGCGGAAACCGGAGAGGTCGTCCCCGGGCTCCTCCTCAAAGACCTCGGCCTCGTCGACCCGTGCACCGCCCGGCCCGCGACGGCACCACTCGGTCATCGAGTCGACCCGCTCGGGGTCGCCTTGGAGCACCGCGGTGACGCAGCCGTCGGGATCGTTGCGGACCCAGCCGCTCAGGCCGAGCGATTCCGCGCGCGCCCTCGCCTCGGCGCGGAAGAAGACGCCTTGGACGCGTCCGCGGATGCGCACGCGCACCCGCCTCACGCGCCGAAGCCCTCCTCGCCGACGAGCGGCACGAAGCGGCACGGGACCGAGTGGACGACCGCCGGCCCCTCCGGGCTGCGCACGATCAGCTCGAGCCGCTGCGCACGCTGGCCGCCGACGGGCACGACGAGGCGCCCGCGCGGCCGGAGCTGGTCGTAGAGCGTCTCCGGGAAGCCCGGCGCGGCGGCGGCGACGGCGATCGCGTCGAAGGGCGCCCGGTCCGGGACGCCGAGCGTGCCGTCGCCGACGCGCACGTCGACTCCGTCGTAGCCGGCCGCGGCGAGGTTCTTGCGCGCCTGCTCGGCGAGCTCGGGGATCCGCTCGATCGTGACGACGTTCGCGCCGAGCTCCGCGAGCACCGCGGCCTGATAGCCCGAGCCGGTGCCGACGTCGAGCACGACCTCTCCGGGTCGGACCGAGAGCGCCTCGGCGATGCGCGCGACCATGTAGGGCTGGGAGATCGTCTGGCCGTGGCCGATCGGGAGGGCGGCGTCCGCATAGGCTCGCGACCGCTCGCTCTCCGGCACGAACAGCTCTCGCGGAACACGCTCCATCGAGCGCAGCACGTTCTCGTCGGCGATGTCGCGGCCGCGCAGCTGGCGCTCCACCATCGCGCGCCGCTGGTCGGCGGGCTCACGCTGCATCGGCGTACGCCGGCAGCTCGACGCCGAAGTGCAGCAGCGCGAGCGGGGCGAGGTCGACGATGCGGCGGGGCTCGGCCTCGACGCCGACGGTGAGGATCGGCACTTCGGAGTCGCCGGCTTCGAGTGAGCCGTGGCTGCCGCCGCCGAGGTGGCTGCGCCCGGCGAGATCGGTGAGCTCGACGCCCGGAGGCGGCGAGACGAGCAGCTCGCCTGCGCTCGGGTTCGCGAGGGCCGCCCAGCTCCGCTCGAGCGCGTCGGGCTGGTCGAGCAGCGTGCGATCGCCGCTCGTGCGCCAGCCGCCGTCGGCCGGCCGGAAGCGGAGCTCTTCGCCGTGGCGCCTGGCGACGGCCTCGCCGTCCTCGCGGTAGAGCACGACCTCCGCTGCGGCGGAGCCATCGAGGCGACGGGCGAGGGCCGCCGCGTCCTGCCGGCATTCGGGCAGGCGGTAGACCATGCCCGCGCGGTTGGACGCCGTCACGAGCACGCCCTCGAGCCCGGTGAAAGACGCCTCGAGCGAGACCGCGCGCTCGACCCGCGTCTGCCCGTGGTCCGAGCAGACGACCACGCCGTAGCGCTCGAGGAACTCGTCCGGCCCGCCGGCCGCCTCGATCAGCGCGCCCACGGCGGCGTCGCTGCGCGCGAGCGCCTCCCGCGTGCCGCCGGGCCCCAGGACGTGCGAGGCGAAGTCGTAGTCCGGGAGGTAGTAGACGAGCAGGTCGAAGCCGTCGCGCGTCACGAGCCAGCGCCCGACGAAGGCGGCGTAGGCGTCGATCGAGCCGGTGGAGCGGGCGAAGACGGCCACGGGCGCGCCGGTCACCGCCGACTCGTAGAGGCTGTAGAAGAAGAACTCCTTCGGCCCGTAGGCGGGGCGCGTGAAGCCGGGCACGAGGGGCGGGTGCGGCGTCCGGCCGCGGTAGCAGGTGATGTTGACGGCGGCGGTCGTCAGGCCGGCGTCCTCGAGCGCCTCGTAGACGGTGACGGCGTCGCGGCCGAGGTGCTGCTCGTTCATGTTGAAGATCGCGTCGAGGATCGAGCGGCGGGTTCCTGCGGCGCGGATGGCCGCGAAGGAGGAGCCGTACTCGACGAGCCGCCGCTCTTGCCGGTGCCACCAGACGAGGTGCGGGATCCGGTGCACGTCAGGGTGCGCGCCCGTCGCGATCGACGAGAGGCAGACCGGCGTAAGCGACGGGAAGGTGGAGATGCCGCGGCGGTACCTGCCGTGCCGGGCGAGGAACGAGAGCGCCGGAGCGGAGCCCGTCTCGACCGCATCCTCGAAGACCGCGGGCGTGAGGCCGTCGATGACGACGAGGATCAGCTTCTTGCTCTGGGCCACGTCAGTCTCGCGCGAGGGTGCGCAGGCCGGCGTAGCGCTCCGGCTGCTTGCGACGCGCGCGGGCGGCCAGCGCCGGGAGCGCGACGGCCTCCAGGTAGCCGACGAACGGCACGAGCGCGAGCACGCCGATCGCGAGCGAGCCGAGGGTGACGAGCGCCGCGGTCCCGCCTCTCGTTCCGCCTCGCCTCAGCGTCCCCGCGACGACCGTCGTGGTGACGAGCGCGCCGAGGACGCCGCCGATGCCGCCCCCGATCGCCTCGTGCCAGCCGCCGATGGCGTAGCCGACGGCCGCGCCGGCCGCTCCCGCCGCGACGACGACCGCGAGCGCGACCACCCGACGAGGCGCGACCAGGGCGGAGAGCAGCCCGCCGATCGCGATCCCGAGCCCGAGCGAGAGACCGATCCGGTACCACTCCCACATCCGCTCGGAGTCTAGAGCGAGGGCGGCGGCTCAGGTTTGCCCGCTCGTTTGCAGGGAAAATGATGCTCCGATGGGTGAGGATCAGCGACCGCTGCTCGTCTTCTTCGGCGCCACGCATTCCGGACCGGCGCGCCGGATGGAGAGCTTGATGGCGCATCTCGCACGGAAGGAGCGCGCGCGTCTGCGCGTGACGTCGGTGGACGTCAACGAACAGCCGGAGCTCGCCGAGCGGTTCCGTGTTCACACGGTGCCGACGATCGCGCTCGTCAAGGGGAAGCGGGTAGTGGAGCGGATCGAAGGCCGCGCGAGCGCGCCCCGCATCGAGCGGATGCTCGAGCCTCACCTCGCCACATAGGTTTGGCGCAAAGCCGACCAAACCGACCGCGGCTTCTCTTCGTATCGACGAGTGCTCTGGGGGCTGCGGCCCACCACGGCTAAGGAGCCCGGCGGACCCTCGCCGCCGGGCTCCTGCGTGTTTATGCCTGTTCGAGGCGACGGATGACGTCGAGGCCGAACTCGGCCGCGCGGGCGCCGTCGATCACGCGATGGTCGAACGTGATCGCGATCGTGCCGACCGGGCGGGCCTGGACCTCGCCGTCGCGCACGACCGGGCGCTCGGCGACGCGGCCGATGCTGAGGATCGCGACCTCGGGGTGGTTGACGATCGGCGTCGTGAAGAGGCCGCCGAGCTTCCCGGCGCTCGTGACGGTGAACGTCGAGCCGCGAAGCTCCTCCGGCTTGAGCGTCCCGGCACGGGCGGCCTCAGCGAGGCGGTCGACCTCGTGCGCAAGCTCGTCGAGGGTGGCCGTGTCGCAGCCGCGGACGACCGGGACGACGAGCCCCTGGTCGGTTTGCACCGCGACCCCGAGGTCGTAGCGGTCGAGGTAGACGATCTCGTCGCCCTCCAGGCGCGCGTTCAGCTCCGGATACTCCTTCAGGCTCGCTGCGGCGGCCTTCAGGACCGTGGGCACGAGTCGCTTGAGCTCGACTCCGCCGAAGTCGCACTCCTCGACCCACGTGACCGGCGGCACCTCGCGGTGCGCGCGGGCCATGTGCTCGGCGACGAGCCGCCGCACGCCGCGTAGGGGCTCGCGCCGTCCCTCCGGGACCAGTCCCAGGGACAGGCCCTTGGCCGCGGCTCGACGGACGTCCTCCTCGGTCACACGGCCCTGCGGGCCCGTCGCATCGACGGAGGAAAGGTCGACTCCGAGCTCGTCCGCCATCCGGCGCACGAGCGGCGTGGCGCGGACACGCCCCTTTTGACCAGGTTCCAGGGACTGTCCCTCGGCCACGTCCGGAACGGACGTGGCCGGTTCGGCCTTCGACTGTTCTTCGGCGCCCGGGTCCGTTCCGTCCTCGCCGATCACGACTAGCACGGTCCCGACAGGAACCACGTCGCCCTCGGAGACAAGGATCCGCGCGATTTTGCCGGCCGCTGGCGACGGGATCTCGACCGTCGTCTTGTCGGTCTGGATCTCGACCAGCGGGTCGTCCTCGGCGACCTCCTGCCCCTCCGAGACGAGCCAGCGGGCGATCTCGCCTTCGGTCAGGCCCTCGCCGAGGTCGGGGAGCTTGAACTCGTAGGCCACGGCGCCCGTTTCTACCGGATCGCGCCGTCCGGCAGCACCGCATGCACGCCGAGGACACCGTTGACGACCTGCGTGATCCGCAGGTCCACCACGACGCTCGCGAGCGCGAGCGCGTCCCTCCGCTCGAGCCCGAGCTCGCGTCCCATCAGGCGGAGCATGGCGTCAATCGCGTTGACGGCCGCCTCGTCGAGCGACTCGCCGAGGCCCAACGCGATCCAGCTGTCCCGCGTCCGTGCGATCGGCGTCGTGAGCTCGAAGTCCTCCCGCAGGGTCAGGCCCAGCTCAGCGCGCTCGAGCGGGCACTCGATCGCCGTGGACGAGACCTCGCCGTCCCCCTGCCGCGCGTGCCCGTCACCCGCCGAGAACAGCGCGCCGTCGACCGGGATCGGCAGGAACAAGGTCGTGCCGGCCACGAGCTCCTTGCAATCGAGGTTGCCGCCCCAGACCCGCGGCGGCCCGGTCGGATGGATGCCCGGCTCGGGCGGCGGCATCCCGAGCACGCCGAGGAACGGCGCGAGCGTCACCTCGCGCCCGTCACGATCGCGTGCAATCCCGGCGTCGGCGTCGAGCTCCCACGCCAACACGCGGCTCTCGTCCGAGGCGACGTCGAGACGCTCGTTCAGCGGCGTCGACCACCCGCCCGCGACGGTCAGGCCGTACGGCCCGACCCGCACCGTCTCGATCCGCACCTCCAGCGTCATCCCCGCCCGCGCGTTCCGCACCGCCACGGGGCCGATCAACGGATGCCCGGCGTCCAGCTCGGAGTCGAGCGGCTCGAAGCGGCGCCGCTCGGAGCCGTCGGCGCGCGGCGGCTCGACCCCCCAACCTGCATCGAGCGTGGCGAACCGGATCACATCGCCCGAGAAGACCTCGGCCACGGGCTCGAGGTCGCGCGAGAAGTGGCCGTGTAGCGTCCGGCGCTCGAGCGAAATCTCGTGCAGCGTCGTCTTCACAGGACGCGCGTCCCGGCCGCGTCCAACGCCTCCAGCCGGGCCTCCCCGACCGGCGCCCCGGCCGGCTCGTCGCGCAGCAACGCGAACACGACCGCGTCGCGCTGTAGAGGCGTACCGTCGGGCCCGTGCAGACGCCGCCGCAGCGTCCCCTCTTCGACGAAGCCGAGCTTCCGCGGAATCGCCAGGCTCGCCCCGTTCGCGGGATCGACCCGGATCTCGACCCGCTCGACACCGGAGACATCGAACGCGACGCGCGTCAGCGCCGCGGCCGCCTCGGTGGCGAAGCCCTGGCCCGCGCGGCTCGCGCGCACCCAGTAGCCGATCTCGAACGCCTCGGGCCCCACGCGCGAGTGCAGGCCGCTGCCGCCGATGACGTCGGATTCGTCCCGGGAGAAGATTCCGTAGACGAAGTCCTGGCCCAGGTCGAACTGGCCGCGGAAGCTCCGCAGGAGCTCGACGGTCTGCTCGACCGGCACGGGTGCCTCATGCGCCCACGGCATCCACGGACGCAGGTGGTCGAGGCTCGAATCGACCGCGTCCTTCAGCCGCGGCGCGTCGGCCGGCTCCCAGCAGCGCAGGACGAGGCGCTCGGTGACGATTCGGTAGGGCGGCGCCTTCACACGCTACGCGTTCTGGGATGACGGTCTACAAGCGGTCCTGGCGGCTCGAGCGGTTCCGTCGCCTGTTTCAGAACGCCAGGACCCTTCGGGCTGCGTCCGCGACGCGCTCGGGCGACGGCATGTACGCGTCCTCGATCTGCCAGTAGGGGTACGGCACGTCGTAGCCTGTCACCCGGACGACCGGCGCGGGCAGGTCGAGCATCGCCTTCTCGGCGAGGATCGCCGCCAGCTCCGCCGCGTAGCCGGCGGTGCGCGGCGCTTCCTGCACGATCACGACGCGGCCCGTCTTGGCCGCCGCGGCCAGCAGAGCCTCCTCGTCGAGCGGCTTCAGCGTGCGGATGTCGAGCACCTCGACCGACGCCTCGCCCTCGAGCGCGTCGGCCGCGGCCTCCGCCACCAGCACCATCGCGCCGTAGGCCACGAACGTCAGGTCGTCCCCCTCGCGCACCGTGCGCGCGGCCCCGAGCGGGACCACGTGCTCGCCATCCGGCACCTCGCCCCGCATCGTGCGGTAGTGCAGCTTCGGCTCGAGCACGACGACGGGGTCCGGGTCGCGGATCGCCGCAGCCAGCAGCCCCTTCGCGTCGCTCGGCGTCGACGGGATCGCCACCTTCACGCCCGGCGTGTGCACGTAGTAGGCCTCGGGCGAGTCGTCGTGCAGCTCCGGCGCGCGCACGCCGCCGCCGTACGGCATCCGGACGACCAGCGGGAAGGACATGGCGCCGCCCGTCCGCCAGCGGTAGCGCCCGACGTGGGTGATCAGCTGGTCCAGGCACGGATACGAGAAGGCGTCGTACTGCATCTCGCAGACCGGCCGCCAGCCCGCCATGCAGAGCCCCACCGCGGACCCGAGGATCCCGGCCTCCGCCAGCGGGGTGTCGACGCAGCGTTCCGGGCCGAAGCGGTCGCGCAAGCCCGCGGTCGCGCGGAAGACGCCGCCCGCACGGCCCACGTCTTCGCCCATCACCATCACGTCGGGGTCGCGCTCGAGCTCGACGTGGAACGCGTCGTTGACCGCTTCGACCAAAGTCAGCTCAGCCACCGATCACCCTCCGCAGCTCCGCGAGATCCGCCTCGAACGACCCCGGCGGGTCCGCGTAGGCATGCTCGAAGAGCAGCGACGGGTCGGCCGGCGCCTCCGCTTCTGCTGCGGCGATCCCAGCGCGCATCAGGTCCGCGGCGTCCGCCCGCACCGCCTCGGCGGCCTCGTCCGACAGCAGCCCCAGCCGGCGCAGGTACGCCTCGTAGCGGCCGACGCACTCCCGCTGCCTCTCCTCCTCGACCCGCTCGAGGTCGATGTAGGCCCGCGGGTCGTCCGCGGTCGCGTGGGGCGCGACCCTGTACGTCACGGCTTCGATCAGGCTCGGCCCCTCCCCAGCGCGCGCCCGAGCAACCGCGTCGCGGGTCGCCTCGTAGACCGCGAGCACGTCGCCGCCGTCCACGCGCACTCCGGGAATCCCGTAGCCGACGGCCTTGTCGGCGAGCGTCTCGGCCGCAGTCTGCGCCGACAAGGGCGTCGAGATCGCCCACTGGTTGTTGTTGCAGAACAGGACGAGCGGCGCCCGCATCACCGCCGCGAAGTTGGC
>JBKPFI010000408.1:0-10057 GCA_046728775.1 Actinomycetota bacterium
GGAATCGCGGGCTACACCCTCGGCGGCGGGCTCGGCTGGCTGATGGCGAAGCACGGGCTGGCGGCCGACAACCTGCTCGCCGTCGAGCTGGTGACCGCGGCGGGCGAGGTGCTCCAGGTCGACGCCGAGTCCCATTCCGACCTGTTTTGGGCGCTGCGCGGCGGGGGCGGCAACTTCGGCGTCGCGACCTCCTTCACGTACCGCCTCCACCGGGTGGCGACGGTCACCGGCGGCCTGATCGCGCATCCCCTGGACGCCGCGCCGGACCTCCTGCGCTTCTACCCGGACGCCGTGGCCGACGCGCCCGACGACCTGTCCGTCGTCGCCGGGCTCGTACACGCCCCGGACGGCTCCGGCGCCAAGCTCGCGGCGCTGGTCGTCTTCCACACCGGCGAGAGCGACGCCGCCGAGCGCGACCTCGCGCCGTTCACGTCCTTCGGCTCGCCGCTCGTGGTCGAGGTTGGCCCGCTGCCGTATCCGGTGATGAACACCCTGCTCGACGCCGGCTATCCCGCGGGAGCGCTCAACTACTGGCTCTCGAGCTTCACTCGCGGTCTACCGGACGGGCTAATCGACACCGCGGTCGAGCGCTTCCGCGCGACGCCGTCGCCGATGAACGCGATCCTGCTCGAGCACTTCCACGGCGCCGTCACGCGCATCGGCCCGACCGAGACCGCCGTACCGCACCGTGAGGCCGGCTGGAACCTCCTGATCCCTTCGGTGTGGACCGATCTTGCCGAGACCGACGCCAACGTCGCGTGGACGCGCGAGACGTTCGCCGCGCTCCAGCCGCACCTCGCGGCGCGCCGGTGGCTCAACTACCTAGGCGACGACCAAGCCGACGACGCCACCCGGGCGGCCTACGGCCCGAACTACGACCGGCTGCGCGAGATCAAGCGGCGATACGACCCCGACAACGTCTTCCACCTGAACCACAACCTCGCGCCGTAGCCGCCGAGCGAAACGTGGGGGCCGCCTCGCGCGGCCCCCACCGAACGTCGCCTAGACGGCCTGCGCTGCCCCCTGCGCGAGCTGCTGGGCCGTCTGCTGCGCCTTCTGCAGCGTCGCCTCCTCGTTCTCGAGGTTCTCCTGCAGCAACGCGACGACGTCCTGCTCCCCCATCGCCTCGGCCTTCGTGATCAGCCCCTCGTAGACCGCGATCTCGTGGTGCTCGGTCTCGGTCACCCCGCCGATGATGACGTGGTCGTTGAGCCCCTCGTCGACCATCTTCAGGTTCGCCTGCCCCTCCTTTTCGAGCCCTTCGATCGTCGGGCACGGCGACTCGTCGGCGTCGGCGCCCAGCGCGTCGAACGCGCGCTCGAGGTTCGCGACGTGCCGCTGCGTCTCGCCGTAGTGCTGGCGGAGGGCGTTCTTCAGCTCCGTGTCGTTCGCTTTCTCCTCGAGCTCTGGGAGCATCTCGAGGATCGTGTTCTCCATCTTGAGGGCCGCGCCGAGCTTGTGGACGTACAAGTCCCGCGGCGTCTCGATCGTGCCTCCGAGCAGTGCCATCGCTCACCCCTTCTCCTCGTTGCCAATCCCTTCCCCCGGCTACCCCCTGCGGGCCGGACGAAACGGGGTCTAGCCGGCCGGCAAGCGGGCGCTGCGAAAGGCCCTTCTCAGCTCACGAAGGTCGCCGAGCGGGCCGAGGTGGCGGAGCTTGTGCGGGCTGATGACCGCGTGGATGTTCTGGACGACGCCGTCCGCGACGTCGAGCCCCATCAGGTAGAGCAGCCGCCCGGAGGGGTCGAGGAACATCGCGCCGGGCTGGCCGTTGACGTGCGTCCGGCGGATCGTCACGCCGAGCTGCCGCGCGTGCCTGCCGACGCCGAGCAGCAACCGCACGACGCGGTCGCGTCCGAAGATCGGCCGGCGCCACGACCCGGTCTTGCCGCCGCCGTCGCCGACCACGACCACGTCGGCCGCGAGCAGCTCGACGAGGCTGTCCATGTCCCCGTCGCCCACCGCGTCGAAGAACCGCGCAGCGAGCTCGTCCCGCTGCCGGCGCGAGACCTCGAAACGGGGCTTCTCGGCCTCGACGTGGCGCCTCGCCCGAACCGCGAGCTGCCGCGTGTTGGCCTCGCTCTTGCCGACGATCGCCGCGACCTCGTCGTAGCCGTAGTCGAAGACGTCGTGCAGCAGGAAGACGGCGCGCTCGACGGGCGAGAGGCGCTCGAGCAGCAGCAGGAACGCCATCGAGAGCGAGTCCGCGTCCTCGGCGTAGCGCGCGCCCTCCGGGGCGGACTCGTCCGTCAGCAGCGGCTCCGGCAGCCACTCGCCGACGTAGCTCTGCCTGCGCACGCGGGCCGAGCGCAGGTGGTCGATCGCCAGCCGCGTGGTGACTGCGGAGAGGTACGCCTTCGGCGACTCGATCTCCGTGCCCGGCTCGCCGAGCGTGCGCTGGTAGCGCAGAAAGGCGTCCTGGACGACGTCCTCGGCCTCCGCGACGCTGCCCAGCATCCGGTAGGCGATCGAGAACAACAGCGGGCGCAGATCCTCGTAGGCCTCGGCCACGTGCACGCTCTGGAGTAGCGCCTCCACATTGCCAAAGACGAGGAAGGCCCGCCGGCTGTGACAGTCAGGCCGGCTTTTCGACCGCGTACACGATCTCGACCGAGCCGCCGGGCAGCGGAAGCTCGCGCTCGAACGTCAGCCCGGCGTCGACGCTGAGCGACGGCGTCAGGCGCATGCCGTCACCGAGCAGCAGGGGCAGCACGATCAGGTGAAGCCTGTCCAGCGCCCCGAGCGCGCGGTAGGTCTCGATCGTGCGCGGGCCACCGATGAGGTGGACGTCGCCGCCGCGGTTTGCCTCCCGCACCCGCTCGAGGAGGCGCTCCGGGTCGTCGTCGATGACGACGTCCTCGGGCGTTCCGTCCGGCCGGTGCGAGGCGAGCACGAACACGTCGAGATTCGGCCACGGCCAGGGCGGGTTGGTGAGAGCGGGCTCGAACGTGATGCGCCCCATCAGCGCCGCTTCGACCCCTTCCAGGAACTCGCGGATGCCGTGGCTCTCGCCGGAGACGAAGGCGGGGTCGGCGAGCTGCGCCGGCCAGCCGTCCGGCGTGGTGACGTAGCCGTCGGCGCTCATGCTCATGCGGGCTCGGATCTGCATCTGCTGCCTCCTTGGACGGCTCGTGCAGTGGAAAGTCATCGCCTGTCACAGCGGCTTGCCTCATCTCGTCTCGGGAACGAGACCACGAAGGGAGAACGCGATGCGAGTTTTCGTTGCAGGGGCAGGCGGTGCGATCGGCAGGCGGCTCGTGCCACACCTGGTTGCGAGGGGCCACGAGGTGGTCGCGACGACGCGGAGCCGGGAGAAGGTCGAGGAGCTGTGCGCCCTCGGGGCGCAGGGCGTGGTGATGGACGGCCTCGACGCAGGCTCGGTCGGAGAGGCCGTCGCGCGCGCGGAGCCGGAGGCGGTGATCCACCAGATGACGGCGATGCGGCCGTCGCCCGACCTGCGCCACTTCGATCGCGAGTTCGCGGTCACCAACGAGCTGCGGACGCGCGGGACCGACCACCTGCTGGCCGCCGCCGGCGCGGTCGGCGTCGGCCGCTTCGTGGCCCAGAGCTTCACCGGCTGGCCGAACGAGCGCCGCGGTGGGCCCGTGAAGACCGAAGAGGACCCGCTCGAGACCGACCCGCCCGGGCAGCGCGAGTCGCTCGAGGCGATCCGGTACCTCGAGCGCGCGGTGGTCGAGGCCACGCCGATCGAAGGAGTCGTGCTCCGCTACGGTACGTTCTACGGGCCGGGAACGGCGTTCGGCGACGTCTTCCCGGCGCTGATCCGGAAGCGCAAGCTCCCGATCGTGGGCGGGGGCGGCGGCGTGTGGTCGTTCGTCCACGTCGACGACGCGGCCGCGGCGACCGTCGCGGCGCTGGAGCGAGGCGCGCCCGGGATCTACAACGTCGTCGACGCCGACCCGGCGCCGGTGGCCGCGTGGCTGCCGTACCTGGCAGAGCAGCTCGGCGCGCCGCAGCCACGGCGGGCGCCCGCCTGGCTCGCGCGCATGGCCGTCGGCGAGGCCGGCGTCGCGCTGATGACGCAGATCCGCGGCGCCTCGAACGAGAAGGCAAAGCGAGAGCTCGGCTGGGAGCCGCGCCGGCGGAGCTGGCGCGACGGCTTCCGCGAGAAGCTCGAGAGCAGCGAAAGGAGCATCCAATGGCATCCTCCGGCACCCAGCAAGAGCTGACCTCCGCACGCCGCCACGCGGTGCTGGGCGTGATGTGCCTGGCCCTGATGATGGTCGTCGCCGCCGTCGCGTCCCTGAACGTCGCGCTGCCCGACCTGGCGCGCGGCACCGGAGCGACGCAGAGCCAGCTGCAGTGGATCGTCGACGCCTACGCGCTCGTCTTCGCCGGGCTGCTGCTCCCGGCAGGCGCGCTGGGCGACCGCTACGGGCGGAAGGGAATCCTCTTGATCGGGCTTGCGGTCTTCGGCGGCGCGTCGTTCGCCGCGATGCTCGTGAGCGATCCTTCCACCCTGATCGGCCTGCGGGCCGTCATCGGCGTCGGCGCGGCGCTCGTGATGCCGACGACGCTCTCGATCATCACGAACGTCTTCCCGCCCGAGGAACGCGGGCGCGCAGTCGGCATCTGGGCGGGCATCGCGGGAGCGGGCGCGATCATCGGCCTGCTTCTGTCGGGAACGCTGCTCGAGTGGTTCTCGTGGCCGTCGATCTTCGCGGTCAACGTCGCGCTTGCGGCGCTGGCCTTCGCCGCGACGCTCCCCGTCGTGCCGACCTCACGGAGCCCGAGGCGCGTGCGGCTCGACCCCGTCGGCGCCCTGCTGTCGTCGCTCGGCCTGTTCGGAATCGTGTTCGCGATCATCGAGGCGCCGCAGCACGGGTGGCTCGATGCCCTGACGCTCGTGGGCTTCGGCGCGGGCGCGCTGCTGCTGGTCGGGTTCCTCCTTTTCGAGCTCGCGCGCGAGGAGCCGATGCTCGACCCGCGCCTGTTCGCGAGCCGCGGTTTCGGCGTCGGCTCTCTCTCGCTGACGCTCCAGTTCTTCGCCCAGTTCGGCTTCCTGTTCATCGCGCTGCAGTACCTGCAGTTCGTGCTCGGGTACTCGCCGCTCGAGGCGGGGGCGTCGATCCTCCCGATGGCCCTGATGCTGATGGCGATCTCGCCGCGGGCCCCGGCGCTCGCCCGCCGCTTCGGCGTGCGCCTCGTCGGCGGCGCCGGGCTCGCGCTGATGGGCGTGGGCTTCCTCGTCTTCACGACGCTCGACGTCGATTCGGAGTACTGGCGCTTCGGCATCGGGGCGCTGATCACTGGCATCGGGCTGGCGCTCGCGACCTCGCCCGCGACCACGGCGATCGTCTCGTCCTTGCCCGCCCACCGGCAGGGGATCGCGTCCGCCGTGAACGACCTCTCCCGGGAGGTCGGCGGGGCCTTCGGCATCGCGGTGCTCGGCAGCGTCCTCAACAGCGGTTATCGCAGCGACATGGCGGGCGGCGGCGCGGCCAAGGAGTCGATCGCAGCGGCCGCGCAGATCGCACAGCACGCCGGCCCGCGCGGTGCCGCGCTGCTCCAGCAGGCCGAGCACGCGTTCGTGAACGGCCTCTCGGCCGCCCTGCTCGTCGGCGCCTTCGTCCTGTTCGCAGCCGGCACGCTCGTCGCTCTTCTGGCACCGCGGCGCGAGAAAGTCGCGCGGCGCCGTAGCCTCGAGGCCGGCCACCAGCCCGAGGCGACATGACGCTGACCGCGACAAGCCCGGCACCCGTTCGCCAGCATGCGCGCGTGAGCGCGATCGTGTGGGAACTCTTCGGCGCCGTGGTCGCCGCGGCTGCCCTCGTCGCGTTGCAATTCTTCAGCCGACGGGATCTGGCGAGCGCATGACGGGCGAACGCGACACCGGCCGGCACCGCGTAGTCGTCGTGGGCGGCGGCTTCGGCGGCGTGCAGGCGGTCCGGAAGCTGCGGCGCGCCCCGGTCGAGATCACGCTGGTCGACCGGCGAAACTTCTCGCTCTTCCAGCCGCTCGTGTACCAGGTCGCAACCGGCGCGCTCTCGCCCGGCGAGATCGCCTCGCCGCTGCGCGGGATCTTCAAGCGCGACGAGAATGTCCGCGTCGTCCTCGGCGAGGTCACCGGCTTCGACCTCGACGGCAGGCACGTCGTGGTCGACGGCGTCGCGCCCGACGACGAGCCACTCGAGCTCCCCTACGACAGCCTGATCGTCGCCGGCGGCTCCTACTACTCGTACTTCGGCCACGACGAGTGGCGCCCGTTCGCCCCTGAGGTGAAGTCGCTCGAGAGCGCGCTCGAGGTTCGCCGCCGGATCCTGACTGCCTTCGAGGCGGCCGAGTACGAGCCGGATCCGGACCGCCGCGCGGCCTGGCTCACGTTCGTCGGAGTCGGCGCCGGCCCGACCGGCGTCGAGCTCGCTGGCCAGATCGCCGAGATCGCCCGCGACACGCTGCGCCGCGACTTCCGCACGATCGACACGCGCTCGGCGCGCGTCCTGCTCGTGGAGATGGCCGACCGCGTGCTCACGGCGTTCCCGCCGCGCCTCTCGCAGCGCGCGGCGCGGGCGCTGGAGCGTCTGGGCGTGACACCGGTGACCGAGCACAAGGTCGTCGACATCACCGCGGAGTCGGTGACGCTCGAGGCCGCCTCGGGTGCGTCCCAGGAGGTGCCGGCGCGGACGGTCGTCTGGGCCGCCGGCGTGGTCGCCTCGGAGCTTGCAGGACTCCTGGCCGCAGCGGCGGGCGCGGGCGTCGACAGGGCGGGGCGCGTCGCCGTGGGGCCGGACCTGACGCTGCCGGGCCACCCGGAGGTGATCGCGCTCGGCGACATGGTCCAGGTGCACGACGCCGACGGGAAGCCGGTCCTGCTCCCCGGCCTGGCGCCGGTGGCGATGCAGCAGGGCCGCTATGCGGGCCGCGCGATCCGCGAGCGCCTGCAGGGGCGCGAGCCGCAGCCGTTCCACTACCGCGACAAGGGCAACCTGGCCACTATCGGCCGGGCCAAGGCGGTGGCGGATATCAAGGGCCTGCAGCTCAGCGGGCTCTTGGCCTGGCTGACCTGGCTGCTCGTCCACATCTTCTACCTGATCGGCTTCCAGAACCGGCTGCTGGTCTTCATCCGCTGGGTGATCAGCTTCGTCACCCGGGGCCGCGGCGAGCGGCTGATCACGACCGAGCACCTTGCGGACGGGCGCGAAGTAGCATCAGCACCCGGTGGCGTACGACGAGCAGCTGGCCGAGCGGATCCGTGAGCTGGCCGCGGCCGAGCCCGCGCTGACGGAGAAGAAGATGTTCGGCGGCCTCGCGTTCCTCGTGAACGGCAACATGGCCGTGGCCGCCAGCGGGCAGGGCGGCCTGCTGGTCCGCGTCGACCCGTCGGAGTCCGACCGCCTCGTCGCCGAGTCACCGGCGCGCCCGATGGAGATGCGCGGCCGGGAGATGCCGGGCTGGCTGCGCCTCGACTCAGACGATCTGCGGGCTGAGGACGAGCTCGCGAGGTGGGTAGAGCGCGGGCTCGCGTTCGCCCGCTCGCTCCCGCCCAAGCGCTGACAGCGCTGCGCTCAGTGCGGGGAGCTCGTCCCGCTCCGCCACGAGCACGCGCCGGTGGAGCTGGATGACGACCGCGCCGTCGGACGTCAGCCGCTCGCCGGCCGAGTCGAGCAGGCGCCGGTAGGGCTCGAGGCCGTCCCCACTCGCGAAAACGGCCTCGTCGGGCTCCCGCGCTAGCTCGGGGTAGAGAGCACGATCGGCCGAGGGAAGGTACGGGAGGTTGGCGAGGATCAGGTCCAGCTCGCCGGGAACGCGGTCGACCAGGTCGCTCCTCACGACGTGGACGCGGTCGCCGACGCCGAGGCGGCGGGCGTTGGCACGCGCAAGCAGGACCGCCGCGGCGCTCAGGTCGGTCGCCCAGACCTCCGCCCGCGGAGCCGCGAGGGCGACGCTGACGGCGATCGCGCCGGAACCGGTGCCGACATCCGCGATACGCGCCGGCCCCTCCCCGACGCGCTCGGCCGCCGTCGCGACGAGATCCTCCGTCGCAGCGCGAGGCGTCATCACGCGCCCTGGCGCGGTGAGCAACGGCAGGCCGTAGAAGCTCGCATGCGACACACCCCGTTCGTGTCGCCCGAGCGCCGGTTCTTACCGCTCGCCGCCGACCAGTGCGCGCAGGCTCTCGTACTCCTCGTGGCAGGCGGGGCAGCCGGTCAGGTGCGCGTGCAGCCCGGGCACGGCTGCGTCCGCATCCGCACCCGCGAGCTCGAGCTCGACGTACTCGTCGAGCCGTGCGAAGCACTCGTCGCAGCCGATCTCCGGCTCGGACGGGCCGAGGAGCCGGCCGAAGGCGTCCTTGAGATCCGGCTTCTCTGTCATCTCGCCTCCTCACCCAGCCACGCGTCGAGCGCGAGACCTGAGCTCTCGAGGTGCTTCCGCAGCTTCCGCCGGGCGTCGTGCAGCGTCTTGTACAGCGCGCCGCGGCTCGTGCTCAGCCGTTCGGCGAGCACGTCGATCGGGACGCCGTTCAGCGCCAGCGCCACCAGCACGCGCCGCTGGTGCTCGGTCAGGACGTCCTCGATCGCCCGCTGCAGCGTCGAGAGCAGCTCCGACTGCTCGGCCTGCTCGTCGGGTTCGAGCCCGGTGCTCGAGAACGCGCTCCACGTCTCTGGCTCCAACGGCACCTCGCGCCCTTGCCACGCGCGCCGGCGCAGCTTGACCGCCGCCTCGAGCAGGGCGAACTTGTAAACCCAGGTCGTGAAGCGGCTGGCGCCGCGGAAGTCGTCGAGGCGGGCCAGCACGCTCATCAGGGCATCGTCGGCCGCTTCCATCGCGATCTCGTCGAGCTCGTTGCCGCGCAGGTGAGGCAGCATCGGCCGCCGGCGCGCGACCTCGAAGCGTGCGGCCCGGAGCAGAAGCGCGTGCAGGCGCTCCACGGCCGCCTCGCGCTCGGCGCCCGCCGCGCGCAGGGAGGCCAGCCACTCGCGCGACTCGTCGTCCAGGAGCCGCGTTGGGGCGGTTGCAGACTGCATCTGCCTACCCGAAACCGTAGCCGCAGCACACATCCCGAAACGCGCATGTCTCGTTAGTGCCGGCGCGGCGCCGGTCCTTACCCGCGTAAGAACCGCGCGCCGCGCGACACGAACGCCTCGACGACAAACGCAAAGGAGAAGGCGGAATGACGAGATTCGACCTCGTGATCGTCGGCGGCGGCCTCGCCGCGGCCCGGGTGATTCGCGAATACCGCACGGCGGGAGGCGACGGCACGATCGGCCTCCTGTCGAGGGAGCAGACGCTCCCCTACCACCGGCCGCCGCTTTCGAAGCGCTTCCTGCGGGGCGAGGCGGAGCGGCAGGACACGTTCGTCGAGCCGCAGGAGTTCTACGACGAGAACGGCGTTGAGCTCCTGCTCGGGAGCGAGGCCGCGGGCCTCGACCCACACGAGCAGGCGGTGACCACCGTCGACGGGAAGCGCTATCGCTACGGGACGCTGCTGCTCGCGACCGGGTCCCTGCCTCGCAGGCTCGACGTCGACGGGGCCGACCTGCCCGGCGTCTTCACCCTGCGTACGCTCGAGGACGCGAGCGCCATCCGCGAAGCAGCCGCGCGCACGCGCGACGCGGTCGTGGTCGGCAGCGGCTTCATCGGCATGGAGGTCGCCGCCTCGCTGACGGACCTCGGGCTCGACGTCACCCTCGTCAGCCTCGACGTCGACCTGTTCGCGCAGCTGCGCTCGCCGGAGATCTCCGAGCACCTGGTTGCGCTGTACCGGCGCCGCGGGGTGGACGTCATCCGCGGCGACGCCGTGCGCGCGTTTCGAGGCCGCTCCCGCCTGGACACCGTCGAGCTCCACGCGGGCGAGCCGGTCGGCGCCGGGCTCGCGGTGGTCGGTGTCGGCGTGCAGCCCGCGGTCGGCTTCCTCGCAGGCAGCGCCGTCGCCCTCGACAACGGCGTCCTAGTTGATCACCGCTTCGAGACGAACGTTCCCGGCGTCTACGCCGCGGGAGACATCGCACGCTTCCTCGACCCAGTCTTCGAGCGCCGCCGGCGGATCGAGCACTGGTCGAACGCCGACTACCAGGGCCGGCAGGTCGGGAGGATC
>JBKPFI010000018.1:0-3988 GCA_046728775.1 Actinomycetota bacterium
GGCGTGTCCGGCAGCCGCTCGCGGGTCGCGGCGAGGCACTCGAGGCACGCTGCGGTGCGCATTCCCCGGGACAGCGCGCGCTCGGCGGCGCGGCGGATCACGGGCCCGTCGGCGAGCGGGTCGGAGAACGGAAAGCCGAGCTCGACGAGGTTGGCCCCGCCCTCGACAGCGGCCTGGGCGGCGGGGGGCGTCTCCGGGCCGCACATGAGGTAGACCACAAGGGCCTTGGGACGAACCGGTACAGCTTCGGCACGATCACGTAGGACACCCGTGCGCCTTTCCCCGGTACGGTGAGTTTCCCCGGGTGGGAGGGGGCTAGGGATGGGTCCCGCCGCCCAGCGCTGCTCGCTCACCGCCCGACCACCTCCGCGAGATCCTTGTCCCCTCGGCCCGAGAGGCACACGAGCACGAGCTCTTCGTCCAGCTCGGCCACCCGCGCCAGCGCGTGCGCGGGCTCCAGGGCGGGGAGGATGCCCTCCGTCCGTGCCAGCCGCCGGAACGCGGCCAGCGCCTCTTCGTCGCTCGCGCTCACGTACTCCGCGCGGCCGCTGTCGCGCAGGAACGCGTGCTCGGGCCCGACGCCGGGATAGTCGAGGCCGGCGGAGATCGAGTCCGCGTCGAGCACCTGGCCGTCCTCGTCCGCGAGCACCGAGGAGCGCGAGCCGTGCAGCACCGCCGGGCGGCCCGAGCCGAGGCTCGCCGCCCCGCCCGCCTCGACGCCGACGAGCCGCACCTCGGGGTCGTCGAGGAAGCCCGCGAAGAGCCCGATCGCGTTCGAGCCGCCGCCGACACACGCGACCGCGACCTCGGGCAGCCGGCCTACGGCCTCCAGGATCTGCCCGCGCGCCTCCCGCCCGATCACCGACTGCAGCTCTCGCACGATCTCCGGGTACGGCGCCGGCCCGACGGAGGAGCCGATCAGGTAGTGCGTGTCCTCGACGTTCGTGATCCAGTCTCGGATCGCCTCGCTCGTCGCCTCCTTCAGCGTCCGCGTCCCGAACTCGACCGGGCGCACGTCGGCCCCGAGGAGCGCCATCCGCTCGAGGTTCGGCCGCTGGCGGCGCATGTCCTCGGCGCCCATGTAGACGACACACTCGAGTCCGAAGCGGGAGCAGACCGTCGCCGTCGCGACCCCGTGCTGGCCCGCGCCCGTCTCGGCGACGATCCGCCCCTTGCCGAGCCGCAACGCGAGCAGCGCCTGGCCGAGCACGTTGTTGAGCTTGTGCGCGCCCGTGTGGAGGAGATCCTCGCGCTTGAGGTAGAGCCGCTTGCCGGGAGAGAAGCGCTCCGCGAGCGTGAGCGGCGTCGGCCGCCCGCCGAAGCTGCGGCCGAGCTCGTCCAGCTCGGCGTGGAACCGGGGATCTTCGCGCGCCTCTCGCCAGCCGGCCTCGAGCTCGTCGAGCGCCGGGATCAGCGTCTCGGGAACGAACCTCCCGCCGTAGGCCCCGTAGGTCAGCTGCACCGCGCGGCCTCCACGTACGCGCGCACGCGCGTGTGATCCTTGATCCCCGGCGACGTCTCGAGGCTCGAGCTCGCGTCTACCGCCCACGGCCGCACGCGCTCGATCGCCTCGCCGACGTTCTCGGGCGAGAGGCCGCCTGCCAGCACGACCCGTCCGGCCGCAGCGTGCGCCCGCTCGAGGTGGCCCGGGTCGTCCTCCTGCCACGCCCGGTCGACGACCCGCGCGACCTCGCGGCCTCGCCGGAGAAGCACGCCTTCGCGCGAACGGTGCCCGTTCTCGCGCTGGTAGAGCTGGACCAGGTCGGCGTCGTCGTCGGTCACCTCGCCCACGTGGACGGCGACCGAGAGCATGGTGTCCGGCACCGTGAGGACGCCCGGCGCGCGGCGGGGCGTTTCTCGCGCGAGCACGAAACCCGCCAGGTCGGCACCCGCCGCGGCCGCGGCCGCGACGTCCTTCTCTTGCGTCAAGCCGCAGACCTTCACGAGCGGCCGCGAGATCAGCTCCGTCAGCTTCGCCGCCGGGTCCGCCGCCCGCATCAAGGCCGAGCCGACGAGCACGGCGTCCGCGCCCGCGAGCTCGGCCTCGGCGCCGTGCGCCCGCGCCGCGATCCCGCTCTCCGCGACGACGACGCGGTCTCGCGGAGCGGCCTCGACGAGCTCGAGCTGCCGCTTCCGGTCGATCGCGAACGTCGCGAGGTCGCGGGCGTTGATGCCGATCGGGTCGG
This sequence comes from Actinomycetota bacterium, assembly GCA_046728775.1. Taxonomy (GTDB): domain Bacteria; phylum Actinomycetota; class Thermoleophilia; order Gaiellales; family Gaiellaceae; genus AC-32. The sequence goes on from JBKPFI010000018.1 coordinate 2,187, forward strand.
CGCCGAGCTCGACCGCCCGCCGCAGCTCGTCGGCCTCGTGCGCCTCCACCCGCGCGTCGAGCCCCAGCGCAACGGCGGCGTCGAGCAGCCGCCGCGCCGGCGCGTCGTCGAGATCCCGCAGCAGGAGCAGCACCGCGTCGGCACCGAGCCGCCTGAGCTCGGCCAGCTCGCCCTCCGACGAGAAGAACCCCTTCGCGAGCAAGGGCAGGCGGGCGGCGGACCTCGCCGCGGCGAGATCCGCACGGCTGCCTCCGAACCGCTCGTCCACGAGGATCGAGACGGCCACTGCGCCAGCGCGCTCGAACGCGGCCGCGAGCGCAGCGGGGTCGGCGCCCGGCCTCAGGTCGCCGGCCGAGGGCGAGCGGCGCTTGACCTCGGCGATCGCCGCGAGGCCGTCGCCGGCGAGCGCGTCGCGGAAGCGGCCCATCTACGCGTGCACCTCCGCGGCCTGCGAGAACTCGACCAGGGCGTCGAGACGGGCGGCCGCGGCACCGGAGTCGACGGCCACGCGCGCCAGCTCGAGACCCTCGCGCAGGTCGGCGGCGTGTCCGGCCGCCGCGATCGCTCCGGCCGCGTTGAGCAGGATCGCCGAGCGCCGCCCGCCGTTCTCGCCGGAGAAGACCGTGCGGATCGCAGCGGCGTTCTCGGCCGGAGAGCCGCCGCGCAACTCGGCGGCGTCGCAGCGCGCCACGCCGAGCTCGAGCGGGTCGATCTCCCGCTCGCGCACGCCGCCTTCGACGACTTCGCAGACGAGGTTGGGGCCGGTGGGCGAGAGCTCGTCGATCCCGCCGGCGCCGTGAACGACGAACGCGCGACGGGCGCCGAGCTGCGCGAGGACCTCCGCGACGGTGTGGACGAGCGCCGGCGTGTAGACGCCCACGAGCTGCGCCCGCGCGCCCGCGGGGTTCGTCAGCGGGCCGAGCACGTTGAACACGGTTCGAGCAGCCAGCTCGCGCCGCACGGGGGCGGCATGGCGCATCGCCGGGTGGTGCGTGGGCGCGAAGAGAAAGCCAAAGCCGAGCTCGTCGATCGAGCGCTCGATCCGCGCGGGCGGCAGCTCGAGCCGAAAGCCGAGCGCCTCGAGCACGTCGGCGGAGCCCGACGCCGACGACACCGCCCGGTTGCCGTGCTTGGCCACGCCGGCGCCGGCGGCGGCCGCGACCAGCGCCGCGGCGGTCGAGATGTTGATCGTGCGCGCCCCGTCACCGCCCGTTCCGGCCGTGTCGACGAGATCCTCGCGCTGCGGACGCACCGTGAGCACGTGCGAGCGCATCGCCTCGGCGCAGCCGGCGATCTCGTCAGCGGTCTCACCCTTGAGCCGTAGCGCGACGAGGAAGCCGCCGATCTGGGCCGGCGTCGCCTCGCCCTCCATCACTTCGTTCATCACCGCGCGGGCCTCGTCGCGCGAGAGGTTGTGGCCGTCGAGCAGCCGCGCCAGGGCCTCTTGCACCCTCATCGGGCGCACTCTAGGAAGTTGCGCGCGAGCTCGGGCCCGAGCGGCGTCAGGACGGACTCCGGATGGAACTGGACGCCGTCGACGGGCAGCGCCCGGTGGCGAACCGCCATCACCTCGCCGTCGGCGCACGTGGCCGACACCTCGAGGCAGCTGGGGACGCTCGTGGCGGCTAGCGAGTGGTAGCGGCCGGCCTCGAATCGATCCGGAAGGCCCCGGAAGAGCCCGCGCCCGTCGTGGTCGATCGGGCTCGGCTTCCCGTGCATGAGCCGGCGGGCGGGTCCCACTTCGCCGCCGAAGGCCTCGACCACCACCTGGTGGCCGAGGCAGACGCCGAGTGTCGGCACCC
>JBKPFI010000317.1:0-3947 GCA_046728775.1 Actinomycetota bacterium
CTGCGCCTCGGTGCGCCCGGGGCGCGAGAAGCCGAGCTCGCTCGCCCAGAAGCCGACGCCTCCGTAGCGGCTCGCCGCCACGTAGAGGTCGGAGTGGCCGGCCGCCTTGAACTCGGCCGCGGAGGGCCACGTCTCGCGCTCGGCGCAGAAGCGCTCGAGCTCGGCGCGAATGCGCTCGTTTGTCCATTGGCGACGGCCCCGCCGCTCCGACCGCGCCGGCTCGGGCGTCTGCGTCAGCCGGTAGCGGGTGGCGCGCCCCCCGCCGATCCGGGTGATGATCCCGGCCTGGACGAGCTCCGCGAGGTCGTAAGCCGCCTGCGAGCGGCTGACCCCGGTGATCTCCTCGTAGCGTGCCCGGGTGAGGTACGTCGAGCCGTCGGTCCGCAGGACGCCCAGAGCCCGTTTCTGCATGGGCTTCGGCTCGAAACGACCGGTAGAACCTCTCTTCGGCACCCCCGCCCTCCCCATTAGGCGTCCGAGGTGGGCCGGAGTCTAGCGCAACGCCGCGCGCGGCGGAAGCATTCGTGTCGGTGAGTCGGCCCTCGAATAGGCGCAGCTGAGCAGAAGCCTGTTCGAGTGGCCTCGGCGCGGTCCTGCAAAGGACGATTTTCAGTCGATTTCCCAGAGCTGGTGCGGCTCCGAGGCTTTCTTCCAATGGCGTCGAAGTTTTCGTCCAATCAAATTTCATTCCGCAATCTCTCTGGAAATGTAACCGTGAAGAAATTCTTACGTTCCGACACGAGATATGTGCAATTCCAGCTTGAAATGTTGTGTGCCGCCATGGTACCGTCATTTCCGCTGATGGCAAGCACGCAGCCGAGTGCGACCGCGGCCTGGAGGCGCTGGCGTTTCCGGGGAATCGTGCTGCTGCTCGTCCTCCCGGTGATCGCGGCGTATGCGCTCGTGACTGCCGGAAACGCGCGCGCAGACGGGTCTGGCCCCTCTCCCGACCCGTCTGCCGACGCGCTCGCGGCGGCCGGCGGACAGGTTGCGCCGGCGCCGTCCCAGGCGCAGGCCTCCACGGATCAAGCCGCGGAGGCAGCTGCCGGGACGGCTCAGCAGGCGCGCAACGTCGTCGTCTCGATCCGGATCGACAGCCCGGGCGACGACGGCGACATCGCGCAGGCGAACACGGCCGCCTCAAACGCGGACGCCGCGAACGCCGCCTCGACGGCGCAGGGGAACGGCCCCGGCGGCGACGTCGCCTCGTCGCTCGAGGCCGCGGCGCAGCAGGCCGCAAACGCCGTCGCGTCGTCGACCCAGCAGGCCCAGAACATCGTCATCTCGATCCGCATCAACAGCCCCGGGAACAACGGTGCGATTGGGCAGACGAACTCGTCGACGGCGACCGCGAATGCCGGCAACACGGCGTCCACGAGGCAGGGACTGCCGGCTGAGGCCGCGGCCGACGCCTCGGCCGCAGCGGACGGGACGTACGGCTCCGGCCCGGCAGCCGCACCGCAGGCGTCGACTGGGCCCGCGGCGACGGCTGCGTCCGGCCCGAAAACCGTGCTGCCGAGGCTCATCGCAACGCGGCCATCCCTCAGCGCGCCGGTGGGAGCTCCCGCAATCCGCCCGGCAGCGCACCGCCGCGGTGGCCAGAGCGCGGCAGCCCGGCCGGACGACAACGCGCCGGCGAGCAGGGCCGTCTCGAGCGGCGAGCGCCACTCCGTGAGCGCGCCGCGGGACGTCGCGAGCGCACCCTCGGCGGCGGCGCCGTCTCGAACGCGCACGGTCTGGTCGCCCAGCGCCGCGAAGCCGGTCTCCACACATTCGGTCTCAGCGCCCGCACTGGCGCTGAAGCAGAACAGCGGGCCGAAGGGAATCCGCCACCAGGCAGCATCGTGGCTAAGCAGCCTCGGCCACAAGGCGACCGTCCAGCAGGAGAAGGGCCAGAGCATCTCCCAGCCGGTCCTCCTCACGCTGATCGCGCTGCTGATCGCCCTCCCCGTGCTCCTTTGCTCGACCTACGCGCCGGGCCGGCTGCGCGGCCTGTCGACACGCGAGTGGATCCATCGATGAGGCGCGCCGAGACAGTTGGACGGTTCCGGGAAGACGGTTGGACGATTTCGTCCGGATTCCCTTTGCACAAGCCGTTTGCACGAGGATTCATCCTGGCCGCGGCAGTGCTGGGAGCGCTTGCAGCGCCGGGGCTCGCGCGCGCGGCCGACCCTCTTGGCCTCGGCGAGGTGACCGGCGAAGCGACTGGGGAGATGCAGTCGGCCCTCGCCGAGGCTGACGCCGTGGCTCCGGGAGTCGCCGCGGCCGCCAAGCCGCGCGTCTCGCAGGCCATGGAGGCGGTCTCTTCGGTTTCCTCGGTGCCGAACGTCCCGGCGCCGCCCGCTCCGAGCACGCGGCCGAGCGCGCCTGCACCTCCGGCAGCGCCCCCCGCGAGCGCGCCGAGCGACGCGAGCAGCGGCCCGGAGCCGTTGTCCGCGGCGCCACCCAGCCCGCTGGATGCCGCGGGCGCGGCCGCGGGCGCACCCCTCTCACCGGCGGCTGCGCTGGATAGCGCCGCGGCGGAGGTGCGAATGGCGATCGCCGAGGCGCTCGCCCCGGTCTTCCCGGCCGAGCCGCAGCATCCAGATGTCACATCCCCAGCTCGACCCTCGCCCGCGCCGACCGAGCGCGATTCGCGCCTTCCGGGCGATGCACGCGGCCGCGGCGCGAGCTCCGTCCCGACGGTGAGCAGCCCTGTGCCGGCGATCCCCTTCGCGACGGCACGGGCAGCACCCCGGGGGGAGGGGTCGACCGCGCGAGCGTCACCGCGCGGTCGGGGAGGTGACGAAGCTCCGGCGGGCGCGGTCGTGCCGCAGCGGCCGCTCCCGCCGGCTCCCCCTCCACAGCGACCCGACATGAGCTCGCCGAGCCAGGGCGGCGGGCAGGGGCCGCTGATGCCGCTCGTGTTCGCCGCCCTAGCGGCGGCATTCGCCCTCTTTGGTTTACAGCGTCATGCTCGCCTCGTTCCGCGATCGGCCTTCCGGAAGCCGAGGCGAGTCGTACTCGAGGTGTGGCACCCAGGCTGACCTTCTTCTCCGGCCTACAGCGCGTCGATCTGCGCGGCGCGCAGCACTTGTAAGCGCAAGCAATCAAGGAGAAGGAGATGAAAGCCAAGCTACTGAGCGTGGCCGTGGCGCTCGTCGCCCTCGCGGCGGCCCCACCGGCGCTCGCCGATGGCTCCGGCGGCTCGGGCGGTGCCCAAGCCGGGGTCCAGAGCGCGAGTACCGGTCAGGCAGCCGTGGGTGTCGCGAAGAGCGACCAGAACGCGGTCAACGCGAACGTGCCCGTCAACATTGCCGGCGGCAATGTGACGGCGGGCACGAGCAACGCCACACAGAACGCGAGCTCGGCCGCGACGGCCAACGTCGCGAACGAGTCGAACACCGATCAACACCAGTCGCTCAGCCAGAACTTTGGTAGCTCCGGCTGCCATGCCGGCTGCGGAGGCGCGGGCGGATTCCAGGCCGGGGTCCAAGACGCCCAGACCAACCAGCAGGCTGTCGGCGTAGCGAAGAGCGACCAGAACGCTGTGAACGCGAACGTGCCCGTGAACATCGCGGGCGGCAACATCAACGCCGGTTCGAGCAACGCGACGCAGAACGCCAGCTCGACGGCCACCACCGACGTCTCGAACGAGTCCGAGACCGAGCAGAGCCAGCGGCTCAGCCAGAATCTCGGCGGCAGCTCCTGTCACGCAGGTTGCGGCGGGTCTGGCGGCTTCCAGGTCGGCGTCCAGACGGCGAAGACCGACCAGGGAGCGCTCGGCGTCGCGAAGAGCGACCAGAACGCGGTGAACGCGAACGTGCCCGTCAACATCGCGGGCGGCAACATCAACGCCGGCTCGAGCAACGCGACGCAGAACGCGAGCTCGACCGCGACCGCGAACGTCTCGAACGAGTCCGAGACTGACCAGAGCCAGCGGCTCAGCCAGAATCTCGGCGGCAGCT
>JBKPFI010000198.1:0-7496 GCA_046728775.1 Actinomycetota bacterium
GATCTCGACCGTCCCGAAGCGCGGGTGCAGGCGGATGTCCCACCAGATGTGCGTGTAGTCCGCGATGCAACCGGTCTTCTCGAGCTGGCCCACGACCTCGGCGTAGTCGGCGTAATCGCGGAACCGAGGCGGCGGGCCCGAGCGCGGGAATGCCGCGAAGACCATCTGCCGGCTCGAAGCGAGCCCGGTCAGCTCGCCGCGCCAGAACGGCGAGCTCGCCGAGAGTGCGAGCAGCGACGAGAGGTGCACGAGCAGCCCGTTGACGATCTTGATCGCCCGTTCCGGGTCGTCCACGGCGACGTGGATGTGCAGGCCGAAGATGAGCTCGCGCCGGGCGACGTACTGGAGCTGGTCGACGAGGTGCCGGTAGCGGTCCCGGGCGGTGATGCGCTGCCGCTCGAACAGCGAGAACGGGTGCGTGCCGGCGGAGCCGACGCGGAGCCCGCGGTCCGCGGCGAGGCCGGCCACGTACGCGCGCAGCTTGCGCAGCTCGGCCTCCACGTCGGCCGGCGTGCGGCAGACCGGCGTCGCGATCTCGAGCACCGACTGCATCAGCTCCGGGTTGACGCGCTGCTCGAGCTCATGGCCCTCAGCGGCTGCGAGCACGGCCTCGACGTGCTGGACGAGGTCGAGAGTCTCGCCGTCGAGGAGCATGTACTCCTCCTCGACCCCGAGCGTGTACGGCTCGCCTTTGCCGAAGTTGTGGTCGAGCACGCTGCCGCCGGGAGCGAAGCTCTTGCCGGTGATCGTCGCCGGGTAGATCTGCTTCATTCCGACACCAGGGCCTCGGCCTCCAGCTCCACCTTCCAGCGCGGGTCGAGCAGCGCGCTGACGACGACGAAGGCGGTTGCCGGCCGCACCGAGCCGAAAACCTCACCATGGGCGCGGCCGATCTCTTTCCAGTCGTCCGCGTCGACCAAATAGGCGCGTGTGCGGACGACGTGCTCGGGCCGCGCGCCGACCTCGGCGAGCGCGGAGACGACGATCTCGAGGCAGCGCTTCGTCTGCTCGTAGGCGTCCAGCGGCGGGTCCGCCTCGCCCGGCATGATCGGCGCCGTCCCCGAGACGTGCACGTGCGGACCGACCCGCACGGCCCGCGAATAGCCCACCGTGGCGACGAAAGGCGACTCGGCGGGGACGATGCGCCTCTCCATCGACGTAGTATCGCGACCGTGCAGGCGCTGCGTCAGGTCGAGGCGTGGCCGGCGCAGACGGTGGCGGTCGGCGTGCTGCGAGGGGCCGAGGAAGTCGCCGCCCACGGCTCGCGGGAACACGTCTTCGCCTGGGCGTCGGTGACGAAGCTCGCGACCGCTCTGGCGACGCTCGTCGCCGCTGAGGAGGGGACCCTCGACCTCGACCAGCCGGCCGGGCCGCCCGGCTCGACCGTTCGCCACCTCCTGGCCCACGCGTCGGGGCTGCCCTTCGACGGCCGCGACCCGATCGGTCGCCCGGGCCAGCGGCGCATCTACTCGAATACCGGCTTCGAGGTCCTCGCCGAGGTCGTCGGCGCGGCCGCCGAGATGCCCTTCGCGCAATACCTGCGCGCGGCAGTTCTCGGGCCGCTGGAGCTCGGCGCGCAGCTGCGCGGGTCGCCCGCCGCCGGCATGCAGGGCAGCCTCGAGGACCTCCTCGGCCTCGCCGCGGAGCTGCAACGGCCGCGCCTCGTCGCCCCGGAGACGCTCGCGGAGGCGACCTCGGTTCAGTTTCCCGGCCTCGTCGGCGTCCTGCCGGACATCGGACGCATGGAGCCGAACGACTGGGGCCTCGGCTTCGAGCTGCGCGACGAGAAGCGGCCGCACTGGACGGGCTCTCTGAACTCGCCGCGCACGTTCGGCCACTTCGGCGGCGCGGGCACCTTCCTCTGGGTCGACCCGGAGGCCGACGTGGCGCTTGCGTGCCTGACCGACCTCGACTTCGGCCCCTGGGCGCTCGAGGCGTGGCCACGACTCGCCGACGAGGTGCTAGCGGAGAATGCCCGTGTGGCCTAGGGAGTAGCGCCCGGGCTGCGGCCAGACGCAGAGCCCGTGCGGGCTCGCGCCGACCGGGATCTTCGCCAGCACCCTCCCGGTGCGCGTGTCGAGCGCGTAGACCACGTTGTTCCAGCGGCCCGAGAGCCAGAGCACCCGCCCGCTCGCCGAGACGTTTCCCATGTCGGGGCTGCCGCCGCCGGGGATCCGCCACTTCGCCACGAGCCTGCGCGTGTGCAGGTCGAGCACCGAGACCGAGCCCTCGCCGCGGTTCGTAATGTAGAGCCGCGTCGCGTCGCGGCTGACGTAGAGGCCGTGCGTGCCCGCTCCGGTGCGGATGAACCCGCGCGCCCGGAACGGCGCGCCCGTCACGATCCACACGCCGCCGCGGCCCATGTCGGCGACGTAGAAGAGCTTCCCGTCCGGCGACAGCTTCACGTCCTGCGGGATCCCGCCCCCGGGTAGCGAGATCAGGCCGATGACCCTTTCACGGCGCACGTCGACCTTGAGCAGCTGCCCCGAGAACTCGCAGGTGGCGATCAGGTAGCGGCCGTCGGGGGAGAAGTCCAGGTGGTCGACGCCGCGGCAGGGCACGCGCAGCGAGTGGTGGAGCCGGAAGCTGTGCGGGAAGCGGAAGTCGAGCCGCGAGAGCCGCTCGGCCACGACGATGGCGTAGCGCCCGTCGGGGGTGAAGTAGAGGTTGTAGGGGTCGTCGACCGGGATCGAGCGGCCGGGAGCACCGGTGCGCGGATCGATCGGCGTGACGCTGTTGCCGAGGTCGTTCAGCACGTACAGCGTCTTCAGGTCGTACGACGGCGTCACGTGCTGCGGCAGCGCACCGACCGAGAAGTGGCGCACCACCTTGAAGGTCTTCGGGTCGATCTCGTCGACGCTGTCGCTCTGGCTGTTCGGCACGTAGACGAGTGGGCGAGCGCCGCGGACGGCCGGGCTGAGCATGCCACGGCTGTCGGCGGCGTAGACGTTCCGCGTCGGCGGCGGCCGAAGGGGCTTCGGCCGGGCTCGTTCGAGCGCTCGCCGGGGCTCAGGGTCTCGGTGCCGGGCCGTCGTCGTGTCGGCGGCGTGCTTCGCGCCCGACGAGCACGCGGCGCCGAAGACAGCGACCGCGAAGCCGAGCAGGCAGAGACGACTCGCGCGCACTCCCAGAGCCAGGATGCCTGAGCCTCCCTCGCGGGCGGACGCGTCAAACGCCGTCGTCGGCGAACAGCGGCCGCAGCAGCGAGTCGAACACGGCCTGGTCGCAGCTGGCGACCACCGCAGGCGTGAGCGCGCGCACCGATGCCGTCCGCGGCACGTGCATCGCGAGCGCGACCTCGCCGAAGTAGTCCCCGGGCCGCAGCACGCGGCGCGGGCCGATGTCCTCCTGGCTGACGGCGAAGAGCCCGGAGAGCACGACGTAGAAGCGCCGGCCGTGATCGCCTTCGCGCACGACCGCCCGGCCCGGCGGGACCTCCTCGCGCTCCATCTGCCGCGCGATCTCGTTCAGCTTCTCGCCGGGCAGCCCGGCGAACAGCGCCACGCGGGAGAGCTCGGTGACGGTCGCTGGGACGAACCTAGGCGTCGTCTTCCTCCTCGCGCACGGCCTCGGGATTCTCGTGGCCGGGGGCCTGCTTCGCCTGCTCCTCTTCGAGGCGCTCGGGCACCTGCTCCTGTTCCTCCTCGGTCGGCTCGGGCGGGTCGTGCATGGCGCTCCTCCTCGGCTCGGGGTTCCTATTGTTGCGCTCGTGGGCGAGTTGACGGGTTGGCGATGGTGTCCGCGCTGCCGCGCGGAGCTGCGTGGAGACGGCTCGCGGGTCGACTGTGAGGCGTGCGGTTTCGTCTGCTACGCGAGCTCGAAGCCGACCGTAGGCGCGCTCGTCGAGGACGGCGAGGGGCGCGTTCTGCTGGCGCGCCGCAAGGCGGAGCCCTTCCGGGGCCGCTGGGACATCCCCGGCGGCTTCGTCGAGGAGGGCGAGCACCCGCTCGACGGGCTGCGCCGCGAGCTGTTGGAGGAGACCGGGCTCGAGGTCGAGCCGCTCGAGTTCGTGGGTGTCTGGATGGACCGGTACGGCGGCGACTCGACCGCCGAGGCGACGCTGAACCTCTACTGGACCGCGCGGGTGCTCGGCGGCGAGCCGCAGCCTGCGGACGACGTCGACGCGCTTCGCTGGTTCGGCGCCGACGAGCTCCCCTCCGCGGAGGAGCTCGCGTTCGAGAACGTGCCGCGCGTGCTAGCCACCTGGCGCTCGCGGCACGAGCCCGCGTAGCGCGGCCGGCTCGATCGCGAGCTCGACCGGCGTCTCGAGCTCGGCCGCCTCGCCGTCGAACGCGGCTCGGAGTCGGCCCGCGGGCGCGTCGAGCTCGAAGCGCGTACCACCGCGTTCGTGCCACTCGCTCGGCAGCAGGCCGCCGGCCGTGTAGAGGTGGAGGCGACCCTCGTCGAGGCGCTCCCGCGCGCCGATCGAGAACAGGTTCAGCTCGTATGCGTTGTTGGCGACGAGCAACACGCGCGCGTTGACGGGCTCACCGTCGACGCTGGCCCAGACTTCCGGCCGCTCCCGCAGGCCGAGCCACAGCGCGCGGAGGCCGGCCAGCGCCTCGCGCCGCCGCCGGTGGCGCTCGCGCCGGTGAACGAGCGCCGCGTAGGCGCCGAGCGAGACGTTGTTGAGGAAGCGCCGTTCGCCCGCGCGGCCGACGTCGACCCGCCGTTCCGCGCCCTCGAACGCGTCGAGCGCAGCGAGCGGGTCGTTGCGGTCGAGCCCGAGGTCTCGCGCGAAGTGGTTCCGCGTCCCGAACGGCACGACCACCAAGGGCAGGTTCCGCTCGACCGCGACGGCGGCGACGCTCGCGACCGAGCCGTCTCCGCCCGCCGCCGCGACCACGTCCGCCTCGGCGGCCCGTTCCGCCGGGTCGTCGCCCTCGCGCAGGAGGTGCACCTCGACGCCGCGGTCACGAGCGGCCGCTGCGAGCTCGTCGGTGGTCGGGCTTTCCGTCCCGGCGCGCGGGTTGATCAGGAGGAGCCTGCGCAACGGTCGCAAGCTATAGGCCGATGGGCCGGCAAAGTTAGGCCGAACGGCTCATTGCGGCTGCGGTGCTCCGTTCCGATCATTCGTTCATGAGCGAGCGCGGCCTCCATCGAGTCGAAGACGAGCTGGGCGAGAGCTGGCTCGAGCACTGGCTCGAGTGCGGCCTCCAGCAGCTCGAGGCGTACCTCGCGAAGCACGCCGCGTTCCTCAACTACCTCGACACCGCCGAGCAGGCTTAGTCGGGCGCACCGGCAAAAGCCGGCACACCCTTCTCCATCCGAATCGGCTTGGGCGTCGTACAATTCGGCGCTGCATGAAGCTGAGCTACCTCTGGCGCGGCCTACCCGGCCACCCGATTCACCCGCCGCTGACGGACGCGACGATCGGTGCCTACACCGCCGCGACGGTGATGGGGTTCGCGAGCGTCATCGGCGTCGCGAATATCGCCGCGGCGCACGGCTGGTGGCTCGCGCTCGTCGTCGGGCTCATCGTCACCGCCCTGACGGCGCTTACCGGCTTCGCCGACTGGCTGACGATCAGCTGGCGCTCGGAGCTCTGGTGGACGGCGACCTGGCACATGTGCTCGATGCTGACCGCGACCGTCTTCTTCCTGATCGCCGTGCTCGTCGGCCATTCCGGCTACACGCACGGCGCCGTCGACGCCGGCCCGTTCGTCCTGACCCTCGTCGGCTTCGGCTTCCTCACCCTCGGCGGCTGGCTCGGCGGCGCGGTCGTGTTCGTCCACGGCATGCGCGTCCTGAGCCTGGTCGAGGAACCTCCCGAGCGCGCGGTCGCGCCGCTTCCTCACCCGGAGAAAGAGGAAGCCGAAGCCTGAGGCTGGGTGTTACGCGGCAGCGCCGGCGAGGCCGAGGCGCTGCTCGAGCATCGACTTCGGCATCGCCCCGACCGCCGCGGCCTGCGGCTCGCCGTCCTTGAAGAGGATCAGGGTCGGGATCGACATCACGCCGTAGCGCTGGGCGACGGCGGGCTCCTCGTCGATGTTCAGCTTCACGACCTTGAGCTCGTCGCGCTCCTCCGCAATCTGGTCGAGGACGGGCGCGATCGCGTGGCACGGGCCGCACCACTCGGCCCAGAAGTCGACCAGCACGGGCGAGTCGCTCTGGAGCACTTCCTGCTCGAAGGTCTGTTCGGTGACGTTGTCTGCCATTGGATCCTTTCTTACCTCAGGGTTCGGATAGCTCAAACGCGGGGCGGAGAGCCGTTGTTCCCGTCGGAGGGCTTGACGTGATGTCGCTCGTCGTGGCGGTGCCACGGCACAGCCGATATTGCGTCGAGCCCTCCAAGCTACGATCGGCTGATGGCGCAGGTCTTCCCTCCGCTTCCGAACGTACCCGACCACCCGGCGCTCGAGCGGGAGGTCCTGGAGCGCTGGGAGGCCGAGCGCACCTTCGAGCGGCTGCGCGAGCAGAACGCGGGCGGGCCGCGGTTCAGCTTCATCGACGGCCCGATTACCGCCAACAACCCGATGGGGGTCCACCATGCGTGGGGCCGCGCGCTGAAGGACGTCTTCCAGCGCTACCGGGCTGCGCGCGGTCACGACGAGCGCTACCAGAACGGGTTCGACTGCCAGGGCCTCTGGGTCGAGGTCGAGGTCGAGAAGGAGCTCGGGCTCAATTCCAAGCGAGAGATCGAGGAGTACGGGATCGCCGAGTTCGCGGTGCGCTGCGAGGAGCGGGTCGCGAAGTACGTCGGCGTGATGACGCAGCAGTCGAAGCGCCTCGGCATGTGGATGGACTGGGGCAATGACTACCTGACGTTCTCGGACACCAACATCGAGTACATCTGGCGCTTCTTGAAGGAGTGCCACCGCCGCGGGTGGCTCTACAAGGGCCACCGTTCGACGCAGTGGTGCCCCCGCTGCGGGACCTCGCTCTCGCAGCATGAGCAGGCCGGCGAGGAGAACCACCGAGAGATGGAGCACCCGTCGCTGTTCGTGCGGTTCCCCTTCAAGGACCGCGAGGGCGAGTCGCTCGTGGTCTGGACGACGACGCCGTGGACGTTGCCGGCCAACGTCGCGGCGGCGGTGAAGCCCGAAGCCGAGTACGTCCTCAGCGCCGGGGGCGAGTGGCGCGCCCGCGAGCTGTCCGGCGAGGTGAAGGGCGTCCTCACCGTCCGCGGCGAGGAGCTCGTCGGCCTCGAGTACGAGGGCCCGTTCGACGACCTACCCGCGCAGGAGGGCGTCGTCCACCGGGTGATCCCGTGGGACGACGTCGCTCTCGACGAGGGAACGGGAATCGTGCACATCGCGCCGGGCGCGGGCGCCGAGGACTTCGAGCTCTCGCGCGTGCACGATCTACCGGTGCTGGCGCCGATCGACGAGTCGGGCCGCTTCTTGCCGGGCTAAGGGCAGTTCGAGGGGGTCACGACCGACGGGGCGGCGAAGGCGATCGTCCAGGCGCTGCGCGACCGCGGCCTTCTCGTCGAGGAGGGCACAATCGTCCACCGCTACCCGATCTGCTGGCGCTGCAAGACGCCGCTCGTCTTC
>JBKPFI010000138.1:0-12918 GCA_046728775.1 Actinomycetota bacterium
GCAAAGGCGCGCTCCAGCTTGGCGCGCGCCGCAGACGCGGAGAGCCCGCCGAGGTCGACCGCGCCGACGTGGACGCCGTGAGCGATCACGTCGTCCTGGCTGCGGGCGTAGGCGTAGGCCGCGCCGAAGAGGAGCACGGCCGTGGTCGCCACGACGGCCCCGCCGATTGCGAGCCGGCGGCGGGTGAGCAAGCCGCGCCTTGCTCCTCCACGTGCTGCTTCCTGGCCTGCGGTCATGGGTCTCCACTTGCTTATACCCGTCGAACCCGCTGGACGAGCCTCCCGGCAGCGCGTCTCAAAGCTTGCGCCCGACGAAGATCGCCCAGCCGAGCAGCGCTCGCTTGAACACGAAGTACTCGCGCCGAGACCGCTCGTGGCGGGCCCGGAACTCGCCTGCGCCGGGGCCGTCCGGGTGTTCGGCGAGCCACTCCTCGATGGCGCGCCAGTGCTGGCTCTCGTAGTGATCCCAATCGTCGTCGGAAGCGCCGATGACCCCGGACGTCGCGAAGCCGCCGCCTTCGAAGCGAGCAACGGTTTCGTCGAGCGCGACGTAGCCCCGATCCTGGTCACGCTCGACGATCTCCCACGGCCACGTCATCGCTGCCACCCTATGCGGGGAAGCGCCGTCAACCGGGTTTCGACGCCGTGATGAAGTAGGTCAGGCGAGGGTCGATCCATTCGTCCTGCCGGCGCGCCTCCGCGCGCATGTTGCGCAGGCCCTCGCTGAGCTCAGCTGCGTCGACGAACGGGTAGCGCGCACGCACTTCGACCAGCAGCTGCCGCTCCTCGTCAACCACGTTGAGCCGTTTGTTCCGAAGCACACGCCGCCTCTGGGGTCGTTCGAAGCCCGCTCGCCCGAGCCAGTCCTCCACCGTGGCGATCTCCGGCAGCCGCCCCGCGTCGGCAGCCGCCATCGAAGGCAGGTAGCGCTCGGGGACGCGCGCGACGGCGTCTTCGGGCGCGATCGTCCGCACCACCACGATGCCGCCGTCGACGAGCACGCGAAACGCCTCGGCGACTGCCGCCTCCGGCTCGGCGAGCTGGTGGAGGACGAGCGACAGCAGGACGCGGTTGAACGACGCTTCGTCGAGCGGGAGCCGCTCCGCGTCGGCCACGAGCCAGTCCACGCCGCCGCGACGTGGCGGTGCGAGCTGCGTGGCGAACTCGATGAATCGAGCCGACGAGTCGACGCCTGTCACGGCGGCCGAAGCCGCCTCGGCAATCGCCCGCGAGAAGCCGCCGGTCCCGCACCCGACGTCCAGGACCCGCTGACGCGGCTCGATTCCCGCCGCCTCGACGAGCAGCGGGACCCAGAAGTCGAGATTGTCCTCCGAGAACCTCTCGTCGAAGTGCTCGACGGGTAGCCGGTCGGAGCAGAACGAGCGAGGGTCGCTCACGTCAAAGCCGGCGGATGATCTCCTCGGCCTCGTCGCGCGTGAACGCCCGCAGCGTCTCGGTGTGCTCGGCGCCGTGGCGCTGGAGCTTCATCAGGATCTCCGCCGCGGTGTCGTCGTCGGGCGCTTCGAAGATCTCGACCACGTCGTAGCGGCCGAGCGTCACGTAGACGCCGACGAGGGAGCCGCCCGCCGCCTCGACGATCCGCTCGCCCTCCTCGACGCGCTCGCGCCACGCCGGCAGGCCCGCTACTCCTTTCGACGTCCAGCGCATCAGGGTGACGTAGTGCGGCACCGGCAGACCATACTGCGGCCGTGGAGGTCGAAGGCAGGGTCGCCGTGGTAACCGGAGCCGCGGCGGGCATCGGTCGGGCGGTCGCGACGGCGCTGGCGGCCGAGGGCGCGGCCGTCGTGCTCGCCGACGTCGACACCGACGAGGGCCGGCGCGCGGCCGAAGAGCTCGGCGGGCGCTTCGTCCAGGCAGACGTGCTCGTCGACGACGACGTACGCGCGCTGATCGCCGCCGCGGAGGACCTCGAGATACTGGTCAACAACGCGGGCGGCGCGCCTGCCCCGAACTACCCGGAGGCGCCGATCGAGCATTGGAGCCGTACGCTCGAGCTCAACCTCAGGAGCGCGATGGTCGCCACCCAGCTCGCGCTCGATGCGATGGTCGAGGGCGGGGCGATCGTCAACGTCTCCTCGATGGCCGGCTACGGCCTCTTTCCGCACGACGCGCCGGAGTACGCCGCCGCCAAGGCCGGGCTGATGCGCCTCACCGGAGCGCTCTCGCCTCTGGCCGCTCAGAGGAACGTCCGCGTCAGCTGCGTCTGCCCCGACTGGGTCGACACGCCTGCGGTCCACCGCAGCCTCGCCGCGATGACCGAGCAAGAGCGCGCAGAGGTCCCCGAGCTCGTCACCGCCGAGGAGATCGCAGGCCTCGTTCTCGATCTGATCCGCGACGACTCGAGCGGCGGCCGCGTCGTCATCCGGCCGGCCGACGGCCCGGCGATGACGATGCCGGTCGAAGGGCCGTGCGGCTGAATGCGTATCTCGCGCGCGCCGGGGTCGCTTCCCGCCGCCGCGCGGACGAGCTGATCAAGGCCGGCCGCGTCACCGTCAAGGGCGAGCCCGGACAGCTGAACACATTCGTCCAGGCGCGCGACCGCGTCGAGCTCGACGGCCGCCCGGTCGAGCTCCAGCCCCTCGCCTACGTCCTGCTGCACAAGCCCGCAGCCACGGTCACCACCGCACGCGACCCGCAGGGTCGCCGCACCGTCGTCGACCTGGTCGACTACGAGGGCCGGGTCGTCCCGGTCGGGCGCCTCGACGCCGACACGACGGGCGCGCTCCTGCTCACGAACGACGGCGAGCTCGCGCACCGGCTCGCGCACCCGCGCTACGAGGTCGAGAAGGTCTACGAGGCCGAGGTCGAGGGCGAGCCGACGGACGAGGAGCTCGAGCACCTGCGCGCGGGCGTCCAGCTCGACGACGGACCCACAGCTCCGGCGCGCGTCCGCCGCGTCGGCCCGACGACGGTAGAGCTGGCCATCCACGAAGGCCGCAAGCATCAGGTCAAGCGCATGCTGGAAGCGATCGGCCACCCAGTGACCCGCCTTCACCGCAGCGTTTATGCGGGATTGAGCCTCGAAGGGCTCGAGCCGGGCGCGTGGCGCGAGCTCGAGCCCTCCGAGGTCGAACGGCTCAGGTCATCGCCGCGAGAGCAGCGGACTGATTGATCAGCGCCTGGGCCTGCGAGATCCACGCCCGCGCCTGGCTCTCGCTGAGCCCGGCGTGGCCGAAGACCGCAGCGTCGAGCGCGTCGCGGATCTGCGTGGCGAGGGTGTCGCGCGACGTCGTCAGCGTCGCGATCTGGTCCTCGATCCACGTGTAGCGGCTGTCGTCGTTCGCGGACCCGCCCTTGATCGCCCTCGTCGAGGCCTGCAGCGTGTTCATCGCGAACTGCCCGAAGGGCGCGTTCAGCTGCTTGTAGGTCCGCCTAAGCTGCCGGAACGCCCGGAAGTGGTGCCGGACCGACCTCGGCAGCGCCCACCTGTCGAGCTGGCCGGCGAGGATCGTCCCGTCGTGCACGTACGGGTCGCTGAGGCCGAGCAGCGAGAGCATCGTCGGCCGGGTGTCGGTGTGGTCCGCCCACACGGTGGCGTCGTTCGACTGCCGCTTGACGCCCGGCCCGACCAGGCCCGCCCAGGTCGTCGCGATCTCCGGCTGGATGCCGCCGTGGTTCCACGCGAACGTGCTGGTGGGCGGTGTCGTCGGCACCGTGATGCACGGCGGCGTCGATCCGCCTTCGTCGCACGGAGCCGAGCTCTGGAACAGGAAGTAGTCGGGCAACGCGAACATCGTCAGCGTCGGCGTCCGCTGCGGATCGGCGGTGATCATGTGGAGCGCCTTCATCTCCACCGGATCGGCGAGCGCAGCGGTGATGTTCTCGTTCACGCCGGTGTACGGATTGGTCGCCCGCAGCGCGCCCACGGCACGGCCGAACGCCCGCGTGGCCGGATCGGTCCGAGACGGGTTGCCGTTGAGGTAGATCGTCGGCGCCATGTCCGCGTGCACGGTGAACGGCGTCGTGATCCCCTGCTGCGTCTTCAGCAGGCCCTGCAGGTTCCCGTTCACCTCGCCCTTGAGGCTGTAGGTGCACGGCACGTTCACGCCGTCGCAGCCGGCCGGGCTCGGGAGGGCACCTGCGAAGTGGTCGCCCTCCTCGACGCCGAAGACGAAGAGCGTGTTGCGCTTCGTGATCCCATCGGCGGCGAGCCGGTCGAAGAACTGCCCGAAGGCGACGTCGTAGGCGTGCAGCTGCTGGACGTAGTCGGCCTCGCCCGGGCCCCGGGTGGCGTGGATCTCACCCGCGACGCCGTGCTGGTCGTGCGCGTCCGAGATGTAGCCGAACGTGACCGGGATCCCGGCCTCCTGCATCTGCGCGACGTACGAGAGCGTCGTCGAGGCGAAGAGGCCGTCGAAGCCCGGGAAGCCCGGCTGGTTGAACTGGTCGGTGATCAGCGTGCCGTCGAGCTTCTTGAGGGCCGTCTGGCCGTTGACCGTGGCGGTCGTGCAGTTCGAGGTCGAGACCGTGCAGATCGCCGGATTGACGTACTTCGCGCCGAAGAGGCCCTGGAAGCCGTTGTAGCCGCCGGGCTCGTCGGGCAGCACGTCCGGTCGGGCGTTCGAGTTGTCCTTGCAGATGGTGCGGCGGTTCTTCGCGCAGTGGACCGCGATGCCGACGAAGTCGGTCTGCGCCAGGTTCCGCGCCGCGGTGCCCGGAGGCGCCGCTGCCGAGGCGACCGCCTCGTTCCACTCCGGCGAACCGCTGCCGAACACCTTCGTCATGTCGCCGGCGGGGCCCGTGCCGGTGTTCTCTAGTACGACGTTCGCCAGCGCCGTCGCGCCCCAGTCGCACCCGGCCCGGGTGTACGGCACCCACGGCGCCGGTGCGTTGTGCGGCGTGCCGCCGTCCCCGTTGACCATGTTGTAGTTCGGGTCGAGCGGCGGCGTGTTGACGTCGTCGGTCAGGTCGGTCCAGTACTTGAACGAGCTCGAGGAGCTCGTCAGCCCGGAACCGTCGTTGCGGAAGTACCGATACGAGTTGCTCACCGCCTGGCCGTGCCGGTCGGAGTACATCCCGGTCAGGCTGGTCAGGATCCCGTTCGCAGTGTGCGAGATCAGGACCGTGTGGTCGTTCGTGAGCAGCGTGCCGTTGCTCCGGATGAAGTTGAGCAGGTTCGGCATCTGCTCGAGGTCCGACGGGACGTTCGGGTTGTCCCGCAGGAAATGCACGTTGTCGAAGATCAGGTAGACGACGTGCTTGATCCCGTGGTCGAGCTTGCAGCTCGAGGGCGTCCCCCACTGGACGTGCCGACGAGGCTGCTGCTTACCCGCGCCTCCGCTGGCCGTCGCGGTGACGGCGAGGATCGCCGCTGCCACGAGGCAGGCCGCGGCGAGCGCAGCGGAGATGCTCCGTGCTCTCCCCTTCATTTCCCCCTCCTCACTGGGTTGCGGCCGGAATCTAACGCAGCCCGATCCCCTGCGCGGGCGCGAACCCCGACTCGTTACCAGCCCGTAGCCGGTTCGATATTGACGGGGTCCGGCGACGTTTGGAAAGGTCCCGCGGCACGTCCAGAGGGGAGAGAACGAGACCGAGGAGGAGGTCCTTGATGATCAAGCGCCTGCTGGCGCTCCTCGTGGCTGCCGCCGCGGTGCTGGTCGTGACCGCAGCGTCGGGCGCCTCGCCCGGCAAGGGCAAGAGCGACGCGAACAAGCTGCGCACGATCGACCACATCGTCGTCATCTACGAGGAGAACCACAGCTTCGACAACCTCTACGGCACCTGGGAGCGGGTTCGCGGGCTCTCGGACGCCGATCCTGCTCACACGACGCAGCTCGGCCAGACGGGCCCGAGCAGCTTCGCGCCCTACGAGTGCCTGTACCAGGACGACGCCAACCTGCAGGCGCAGTCGGCGGCCAATCCGACCGCCCCGCTGACCACGACCTGCGACAACACGACGGGGGGCACGTTCCCGAGCCACTTCGAGAACGCGCCCTTCCGGATCGACGACTACATCCAGCCGGCGGACGTCACCTGCCCGCCCGTCCTGTCGGCCTTCAGCTTCCCGAACGGGCTCCGCAAGGGCGGCATCAACCCGGCCACCGGCTTGGTCGTCCCGGGCGCGCGGCCGGGCGGCTGCACCCGCGACATCGTGCACCGCTTCTACCACGAGATCTTCCAGCTGAACGGCGGGCAGCAGAACCGCTACGTCCTCGGCAGTGACGCCGCCGGGCTTGTGATGGGCGTCTACGACACGACAGCATTGCCGGTCTATCGATACCTGCACGGGCCGGGCCACCCGAAGTACGCGATCCTGGACAACTTCTTCCAGGCGGCCTTCGGCGGCTCGTTCCTGAACCACCAGTGGCTGGTCGCCGCCGCCTCGCCGGTCTGCAGCGCGGCCAACGGCTGCCCGGCCGGCGCCGCGCACTCGGTGCTCGACCGCAACGGCGCGCCGTTCGCGAGCTCGCCGCCCGCGTCGAACCGGCCGCCGGGGATGGGCGCGCTCTACACCTCGCCCGACACCCCGTTGAACGGCGTGCTGACGCAGTCGTGCGGGCTGCCTTCGACCTTCCCGGGCCTCGCCTGCGGCGACTTCGCGGTCAACACGATGACGCCGGCCTTCCAGCCGACCTCGGGCTTCGCGCCGACCCTGCCGGCGCAGACGAACCCGACCATCGGTGACCGGCTGAACGACGCCGGCGTCGACTGGGCTTGGTACTCGGGCGGCTGGTCGAACGCGAACGGCGACGTCGGGGCGCCCGGCTGGTCGAACGGCACCGGCCCCGCGCCGACGCCGACGGGCTGCACGGACCCGAACGTCGACCCGACGGTTGCCGCCTGGCCTCGCTGCCCGGACAACCTCTTCCAGTACCACCACCAGCCGTTCAACTACTACGCACCGTTCTCGACCGAGACAGCCGCAGGTCTCGCGAACCGCGCGGCGCACCTGCGCGACGAGGAGGAGTTCATTGCGGCGGCGGAGAGCTCGCGGAGCCGCTGCAACCTGAAGCCGGTCAGCTTCGTCAAGCCGATCGGCGAGGAGAACGAGCACCCCGGCTACGCGAGCGAGCCGGACGGGAGCGATCACCTCGTCGATCTGCTTCGGGCGATCGAGGACGGAAAGTGCAAGTCGAACACGCTCGTCGTCGTCACCTACGACGAGTTCGGCGGGGAGTGGGATCATGTGCCCCCGCCGGGCCAGGGCAACGACAACGGCCCGCACGACCAGTGGGGCCCGGGGACGCGAGTCCCGGCGCTCGTGATCTCGCCGCACCTGAAGGGGCGGTTCGTGGTCGACGACACCGAGTACGACACCACCGCGATCCTCGCGACGATCGAGCAGCGCTACGGCCTGGCGCCTCTGAGCTCGCGCGACGCCGCTATGAACAGCCTCTCGCACGTCTTCGACGCGCACTGAGGAGTGTCTCTTTCGGCCATGTCCGGGGTCTGTCCCCGGACATGGCCCCTAGGAGGGTTTTGGCGGAACTCCGCCCGGCGGCACAGCCGGGTTCGTCGAATCCTCCTGCTAGAGACGGGGCCGAACGAAGCCCATGCGCTCGTACATCTGCTCGAGCGTCGGGGCCGAGGCCTCGCGCGCCTTCTCGGCGCCGTGCGCGAGCAGGCGCTCGAGCTCGGCCGGGTCGGCGCGCAGCTCCTCGTAGCGCTTGGCGATCGGCTGCAGGAGCGCGACCACCGCCTCGCCTACCTCTTCCTTGAACCGCCCGTAACCGCTGCCGTCGTAGCGTGCCTCGACTGATGCGATCGGGTCGCCGGTGGCGACGGACATGATCTCGATCAGGTTCGAGACTCCCGGCTTCTCGTCCGGGTCATGGCGCACATCCGTGCCCGAGTCGGTAACGGCGCTCTTGAACTTCTTGCGGATCGCGTCGGGCGGGTCGAGCATGCCCACGGTGCCCTGGGCCGTGCCGCCGGTCGTGGACATCTTCTTCACCGGCTCCTGCAAGTCCATGATCCGCGCGCCCACGCCGGGATAGATCCCCTCCGGGAGCTTGAAGGTCTCGCCGAAGCGCGCGTTGAAGCGCTCGGCGAGGTCGCGCGCGAGCTCCAGGTGCTGGCGCTGGTCGTCGCCGATCGGTACGGCATCGGTCTGGTAGAGCAGGATGTCGCCCGCCATCAGCACCGGGTAGCTGAAGAGACCCGCCGTGACGGATTCCTGCCGGTCGCTCTTCTCCTTGAACTGTGTCATCCGACGCAGCTCGCCGAAGGTCGCGACCGCCGACAACAGCCAAGCCGCCTCGGGATGCGCGCTGACGTGGCTCTGGACGAAGACCGTCGAGCGCTCCGGATCCAGCCCGGTCGCGAACAGCATCGCCGCCAGGTCGAGCGTCGTCTCCCGGAACTCGTCGGGGTCGTAGGCGATCGTGATCGAATGCAGGTCGACGATGCAGAAGAACGCCTCGCCCTGCTCCTGGGTGGCGGCGTACTGGCGGAAGCCTCCGCTGTAATTGCCGAAGTGCTTCGCGCCCGTGGGCTGTATCCCGCTGAAGATCCGCATCGCTCTCAGTATCGCAACTACCTTTAGAGCTCTTTGGCTGTAAACGGATCCCCCGAGCTGCTGATCGTGATGGCCTCCGGCGCGACACCGGACCAGACCGAGCACGTTCTCGCGCGGTTGCAAGAGGCGGGGGTGGACGCGCGCGTCACGCGCGGCCGCGCGTCGACGGTGATCGGGGCGATCGGCGAGCGCGAGCTACTGGCGACGCTGCCGCTCGAGGGCTACCCCGGGGTCGAGCAGGTGCTGCCGATCCTGAAGCCGTACAAGCTGGTGTCACGGGAGGTCTCGCCCGACCCGACGGTGATCGAGGTCGACGGCCGGCAAGTCGGAGACGACTTCTTCGGGCTGATCGCCGGCCCGTGCACCGTCGAGTACCGGGAGCAGACGCTGGTGACGGCGCGGGCCGTCGCCGAGGCCGGGGGGACGTGGCTGCGCGGCGGCGCCTTCAAGCCGCGTACCTCGCCGTACACCTTCCAGGGGCTCGGCGAGGAGGCGCTCGTGATCCTGCGCGAGGCCCGCGAGGAGACGGGACTGCCGGTCGTGACGGAGCTGATGGACCCGCGCCACGTGGAGGCCGTGCTCGACGCGGCGGACGTAATCCAGATCGGCGCGCGCAACATGCAGAACTTCATGCTCTTGGCCGAGGTCGGGCGCGCCGACAAGCCGGTGCTGTTGAAGCGCGGGCCCTCGGCATCGGTCGAGGAGCTGCTGATGGCGGCCGAGTACGTGGCGCGGGAGGGGAACGAGCGGATCGTCCTTTGCGAGCGTGGGATCAAGACCTTCGAGCGTGCCACGCGCTACACGCTCGACCTCGGCTCGGTGGCGGTGCTGAAGCACGAGACGCACCTGCCGGTGATCGTCGATCCCTCGCACGCCGCGGGCCGCCGCGACCTGGTGCTGCCGCTGGCACGCGCCGCCGCGGCGGTGGGGGCGGACGGGATCATCGTCGAGGCGCATCCGGAGCCCGAGCACGCGCTGTGCGACGGACCGCAGCAGATCCCGACGGCGGAGTTCGGCGAGTTCGCCCGCGAGGTGCGCCAGGTGGTCGAGCTGCTCGGCAAGCGCATCGGCTGAGCCGGGCCCCGTTCCGTCGGCGGGAAGTCCGGCCGTGGCCAAATCGCCACACCTCCGCCACACCGATGTGACAGACACGTCAGACCTTCGCCGCTACGGTGGCCACATCCCCGGGCGGGTGGGGGTTAGGGATGGGACCCGCCTGTGCGCCGCTGCCCGCGCGCGCCGGCGCCGTTAGCCTGGCTCCGTGGACGTCAAGCGGCTCGGCGTGATCGGCACCGGCCTGATCGGCGCCTCCGTCGGCCTCGCGGCCAAGCGTGCCGGAGTCGAACACGTGGCCGGGTACGACTTCGCGGAGGACGCTGCGCGCGCGGCGCGGGAACGCGGCGCGATCGACGAGGCGTGCCCGCAACCGGAAGGGTTTCTCGGCGACGCCGACCTGGTGGTCGTCGCGGTGCCCGTGATCGCGCTGCGCCGGGTGCTGACCGAGCTGCTCGACGACGCGTGGGACTGCACCGTCACGGACGTCGGATCGACGAAGTCGAACCTCGGCGCCGCGATCGCCGACCCGCGGTTCGTCGGCGGTCACCCTGTCACGGGCTCGGAGGCGCAGGGCCCGGCCCACGCGACCGCCGACCTCTTCGACGGAGCGACGTGGTTCCTCACGCCGTCCGCCGAGACCGGGACCGAGCGCTACCGGCTCGTCCACGGCTTCGTCTCCGCGCTGGGCGCGACGCCTGTCGCGATCGACCCCGAGGCGCACGACCGGCTGGTCGCGCTGACGAGCCACCTCCCGCACGCGCTCGCCAACCTGCTCGTCAACCAGGCCGGCGCGGCCCGGGTCGAGGGCCACGAGCCGCTCGCGGCGGCGGGCGGCTCCCTCCGCGACATGACCAGGGTCGCGGGCGCCAACCCGCGGATCTGGGTCGACATCTTCGTCGAGAACGCGGCTCCGCTCCGCGAGTCGCTGGCCGAGCACCGTCGGCGCGTCGAGCAGCTGGAGACGGCGCTCGAGGCCGGCGACGCGGGTTTCCTCGCCCGCTGGATCGGCGAGGCAGCGGGCAACCGCCGCCGTATTCTCTCCGACGCCTTCCCCGACCCCGGCGAGCTGCACCAGCTGCGCGTACACGTTCCCGACCGGCCGGGCGTGCTCGCGGGGATCACGCAGGCGCTCGGCGCGCAGCGGATCAACATCGAGGACTTCGAGCTGCACCACGTCTCGCCCGAGCGCGGCGGCACGCTGACGCTCCTCGTCACGGGCGAAGCCGAAGCCGGGCGCGCCGCCGCGCTGCTCGAGTCGCAGGGCTACGGCGTGGTCGTGTCGCCGGTGCTTGCGGAGTGAAGGTCGAGCCGGCGGCGGCGCTACGCGGGCACATCGCCGTGCCCGGCGACAAGTCGATCTCGCACCGGGCCGTCCTCCTCGGCGCGATCGGCGAGGGCGAGACCCGCGTCCGCGGTTTCGGGCGCTCGGGCGATACCGAGTCGACGATCGACGCGGTGCGCTCCCTCGGCGTCGCCGTTCACGAGGACGAGCTCGACCAGCTGAGCATCCAGGGCGCCGGTCTGCGGGGCCTGCGGGAGTCGGACGCGCCCATCGACTGCGGCAACTCCGGCACGACGCTGCGCCTGCTGGCCGGGATTCTCGCCGGCCAGGAAGGACGCTTCGAGCTCGTCGGCGACGAGTCGCTGAGCCGGCGCCCGGTGGACCGCGTCGCGGAACCGCTCGCGCAGATGGGCGCGCGGGTCGAAACGAGCGGCGGGCGGCCGCCGCTCGCGATCCAAGGCGGAGACCTACGCGGAGTGCGCTACGAGCTGCCCGTCGCGAGCGCGCAGGTGAAGTCGTGCGTCCTCCTCGCGGGCCTGTACGCCGAGGGCAGCACGACCGTGGTCGAGCCGCTCCCGACGCGCGACCACACCGAGCTGATGCTGGCCGCCGCAGGCGTCCGAGTGGTCCGCCGGCAGCGGCGGATCTCGGTCGCACCGGTGGGACGCCTGAACCTCGGCGAGGTCTTCGTCCCCGGCGACTTCTCGGCGGCGGCGCCCTTCGTCGTCGCCGCGACGCTGCTGCCCGGCTCGGAGCTGACGATCCACGACGTCGGGCTCAATCCGCGTCGCACCGGGCTGCTCGACGTGCTCGCACGCATGGGTGCCCGGATCACGATCTTCCACCGGCACCGCAGCGGCGGCGAACCGGTCGGCGACGTCGAGGTCCGCTCGGCGGAGCTCGTCGCCACCGGGGTTCATGCCGACGAGATACCGCTCCTCGTCGACGAGCTGCCGCTCTTCGCGCTCGCCGCCGCCTGCGCCCGTGGTGAGAGCCGTGTCGAGGGCGCGCGCGAGCTGCGCCTGAAGGAGACCGACCGCATCGAGACCGTCACCACGGCGCTGCGCGCGCTCGGGGTCCGCATCTCCTCGAGCGAAGACGGGTTCACCGTCCGGGGCGTCCCAGCCCGCCCGCGAGGCGGCCGCATCGGCTCGGACGGCGACCACCGGATCGCGATGCTCGGCGCGGTCGCCGGGCTCGGCTCGCGCGAGGGCGCCGCGCTCAGGGACGCGGAGGCGGTCGCTGTAAGCTTCCCCGGGTTCTTCGAGCTGCTGGACTCGGTCACACAACGATGATCGTCGCCATCGACGGGCCCGCGGGGGCCGGCAAGAGCACCGTCGCCCGGCGCCTGGCCGAGCGGCTCGGCTTCCGCTATCTCGACACCGGCGCGATGTACCGGGCGCTCACGTGGCTTGCCCTCCAGCGCGGGCTGCCCCTGGCCGAAGGCGAGAAGCTCGGGCAGCTCGCCGGCGAGAACCCGGTCACCGTCGACGAGCACAATCGCGTCTGGATCGCCGAAGTGGACGTGACCGCCTCGATCCGCAAGTCCGCCATCGACCGCATGGTGCCCGTCGTCGCGCGGCACCCCCACGTGCGCGTGGTGATGCGCGAGCGCCAGCGGGAGCTGGCCGAGGACGGCAACGTCGTGATCGAGGGCCGCGACATCGGCACGGTCGTCGCGCCACAGGCCGAGGTCAAGGTCTACCTCAACGCCGAGCGCTCGGTGCGCGCCGGCCGGCGCCTCGCCGAGCGGCCGGAGATCGGCGCCGATGCGCTCGCTACCGACCTGCGGCTGCGCGACGAGAGCGACGCGGCGCGCATGCGCCCGGCGGAGGACGCGATCCAGATCGACACCACCGAGCTCGACGTCGAAGACGTGGTCGCCCAGATCGAAGAGCTGGTCCGGGCCCGCCAGCCGGCGTGAACCCGCACGTGAGCGTGATCACGCTCGGGGTCCGCGACTTCGCGGGCGCGCGCCGGTTCTATGCCGAGCGGCTGGGCTGGCCGGTGCAGCAGGAAGACGACAACTGGGTCTGCTTTCTGCTCGGCGGCGGGTCGACGGCCTTTGCGCTCTACCCCTGGGACGAGCTCGCCGAGGACGC
>JBKPFI010000445.1:0-1746 GCA_046728775.1 Actinomycetota bacterium
CGCAGGCGCTCGCGGAAGGGATGCTCGGCCACGAGCGCCTGAAGCTCCGCCACGACGTCGCGCGCGCGGCCGCGGGCGAGATCGGCGTCGAGCCGGTCCTCGAGCACCTGCAGGCGGGACTCCTCCAGCCGGTCGGCCTCGCGACGGAGCGCTTCCGCGGCCA
The DNA here is from genome assembly GCA_046728775.1 of Actinomycetota bacterium. Taxonomy (GTDB): domain Bacteria; phylum Actinomycetota; class Thermoleophilia; order Gaiellales; family Gaiellaceae; genus AC-32. The sequence continues at coordinate 164 of JBKPFI010000445.1, forward strand.
GGCCGCCCAGCGCGGGCCCGCGCCACAGGGCGAGCGCCTCGCGCAACAACGTCGCCGCGCGCTCCCAGTCGGCCGCGCCGAGAGCCGAGCGACCCTCGTCCGCGAGCCGCTCGAACTGCGTCAGGTCGAGCCGGTCGCCGTCCAGGCGAAGCGCGTAACCACCCGACCTGCTCTCGATCGCGCCCGGCGAAAGCAGTCTGCGCAGGCGGGACACGTAGACCTGCACCGTCTTCGCAGCGGTTTCGGGCGGCGTCTCCCAGAGCTCGTCGACCAGGCGCTCCAGCGAGACCGTCCGGCCGGCGCGAAGCAGCAGGGAGCCGAGTACGGTCTGCTGTCTGGTGCCGCCGAGCGGGACCCGCTGCCCGCTGCCGTCGAGCACCTCGAGCGACCCCAGGACGCGGTACTCCATCGCTCCCTTCCGATGACTCCTGCGGGCGAAGGTAGCACCGAAAACCTGCTGCTACCAAGCAAGAGCGGCTCTACACTGCGCACATGCCGGAGGGCCACGACGGCGGTGCGTTCACGATCGCGCAGATCTCCGACATCCACTGCGGAGGGCCCGACTTCGTCCCTAACCTGATGGAGCGCGCGGTGACCGAGATCAACGAGCTCGACCCGGACATCGTCGTCTGCTCCGGCGACCTCACTACCTTCGGCTTCAAGCACGAGTACGCGATGGCCAAGGGCTACCTCGACCGGATCGAGTGCGACTCGCTCGTCGTGATCCCCGGCAACCACGACTCGCGCAACGTCGGCTACGTCCACTTCGAGGACATGTTCGGCGACCGCAACTCGGTGCTCCGCCTGAACGGCGTCACGATCGTCGCCGTCGACTCGACCGAGCCCGACCTCGACCATGGCCAGATCGGGCGCGGACGCTACCGCTGGATCGAGGAGCAGTTCGACGGGCCGTCCGACCTGCGGATCTTCGTCCTGCACCACCACCTGCTGCCGGTCCCCGGGACGGGCCGGGAGCGTAACGTCGTCTACGACGCCGGCGACTGCATCGAGTGCCTGCAGCGAGCCGGGGTGGACCTCGTCCTATCCGGCCACAAGCACGTGCCCTACGCCTGGCGGCTCGAGAACCTGTTCGTGGTCAACGCCGGCACGGTCTCGTCGAAGCGCCTGAGAGGCAAGACGCGGCCCTGTTACAACGTGATCGAGGTCAGCGACCGCCACGTCGACGTGTGGCGCAAGTACCCGTTCCACGGGCAGGAGCGGATCATCCAGTTCTCCACGGAGACGCGAGCGTTCGAGAAGTACACGACCCGGATCGAGGACGAGGTCACGGCGAGGACCTGATGCGCGCGCTCGCAATTGCGGACGGGGAGCACTACGCGCCGGTGGTGCGGGACGCCCTGGCAGAGCTGCCGTACGAGTTCGCGGGCGTGTGGCTTGCCGGCGGGACGGAGAAGCTCCGCGGCGGCGAGGACTACGGCGTGCCGGTGGTCTCGGAGCTGGAGGCCGGGATCGCCGAGCACGAGCCGGAGGTCGTGGTCGACCTCTCGGACGAGCCGGTGCTCGGGCCGCGCGAGCGCTTCCGGGTCGCTAGCCGGGTGCTGGCGCTCGGGGTGCCCTACGAG
>JBKPFI010000272.1:0-1493 GCA_046728775.1 Actinomycetota bacterium
TCCTCGGCGAGCTGAATCCGGTTCCCGTCGGGATCGAAGACGTCGAGCAGTCGCATCGCCCCGTGCAGCTCGAACACCGTGCCGACCTCGGCGCCGGCCTGCTCCAGCCGTTCGCGCTCCGCCTTCACGTCGGTCACGTCCACCGTCGCGACCTGCCCCTCGTCCCCGGCGCCTTCTCCGCCCTCGCCGATCGCGATCTCGGTCGTGCCGCGGTCGAACGTCGCCCAGCGCTCGTCCTCGTCGACGAACGTCTCGGTGAACCCGAGCACGTCCCGGTAGAACGCCCGCGCCGCCTCGAGATCGCTGACCCGGTACCAGATGCGCATGGGCTAAAGCATCAGGCCAGGCTCCTCCAGGAGCTCCTTCACGGTCTGGAGGAAGCCTGCTGCGGGCGCCCCGTCCACCGCGCGGTGATCGAACGTTGCCGACAGCGTCATCATCGGCCGGATGACGAGCTCGCCCTCGTACGGAACAGCGCGCTCCTCGATCGCTCCAACGGCGACGATCGCCGCCTGCGGGGGGTTGAGAACGGCCGTGAACTGCTCGACCTGGTACATGCCGAGGTTCGAGATCGTGAAGGTTCCGTCCTCGAGATCCTCGCGCTGAAGCTTGCCGTCACGTGCTCGCGCGACCAGGTCGGCGCGGGCGGCCGCGATCTCGGCCAGGCGCAGGCGCTCGGCGCCGCGGATGACCGGAACGACGAGCCCCTGCTCGGTGGCGACGGCGATGCCCACGTTCGCGGTCGGGAAGAGCTCGATGGCATCGTCCGTCCACTGCGCGTTCACCTCGCGGTGGCGCATCAGCGCCGTCGCGGACACCTTCGTGAGCAGGTCGGTGATCGTCGCCCTCGGGCCGTCCTCGTCCTCGCGTAGGCGCGCGACAAGTGCGCTCGCGCGGGTCATGTCGGCCGAGGCGAGCAGCTGGAAGACGGGAATCTGCCAGGCTTCGGTCAGGCGCCGCGCGATCGTCTTTCGGATGCTGGTCAGCGGGCGGCGCTCGACCTCGCCGGTTACGACGGGCGCCGGTGCCGCCGCGGGAGCGGTAGGTGCCTCCGCACGCTCGACATCCTCGGCGACGATGCGGCCCTCCGGACCGGTGCCGCGGACCGAAGCCAGGTCGATCCCTCGCTCGCGGGCGATCCTGCGGGCAAGCGGCGACGCCTTGACGCGGCCGCCGTCTCGGGTTGCCGGCTGGGGAGTCTCGGCGACTTGGTCGACAGCGGCGCGACCGCGCTCGCGCTCCTGCTCGCGGGCTGGGCCGGGCGAGCCTTCCTCTTGCGAATCCCCGGAAACCTCCTGCGCCGCGGCGCCGTTGCCGCTACTCGGCTCGAGCGACACTTCCTCGCCTTCTTCGCCGATCAGCGCGATGGTCTGGCCGACCGGAACCTCGCCTTCGGCGACGGCGATCCGGAGCAGGACACCGGCGGCTTCGGCCTCGACCTCCTGCGTGACCTTGTCGGTGTCGAGCTCGTAGAGCGGCTCGCCCTTCTCGAC
>JBKPFI010000427.1:0-2625 GCA_046728775.1 Actinomycetota bacterium
GGCAAGCCCGGCCCGAGTGGTGCGACGGCGATACGATCCGGCTCTACGCCAAGGAGCTCGACGATGTCGCGCTTCGAGGCTTCGGAGTCGGTGAGGACCAGGCTCGAGCGGCGCGCCGCCAGCGGCACGAGCAGCGCCACGCCGACGTTCAGGCGGCCGGCGGTCTCGGGGAAGCGCTTGTAGATCACGTCGTGGATCGTCGTCACCTGCGGGACGCCCGGGAACGCCGGCGCCGTGTTCAGCGTGTTGTGCAGCAGGTCGACGCGGGCCTCTCGGGCGGCGCGTGGGAGGAGCGTCTGCTCGGCCAGGACGCGCCGGGCGCGGCTCCGCGCGCGAACCGGCACGCGGACGATCGTCGCGTCTTCGGCCCACGGCTCGGCCAGCAGCGACGGATAGGCCTCGCCGGCGGCGAACAGCGTGAGACGCAGGTCGTCCCGCGCCGCAAGCAGCGCCGGCACGAGCCCGCGCACGTACGTCTCGCCGCCGCCGGTCTCGCCGGGGACGAGGTGGAGGACGTTGAGCCCGACGTACAGGCCTACCGCCCGTAGACCTTCTCGAGGGCGTCCAGCGTGGTGTCGAGCGACAGCCGCCCGCGGTTGCGCCGGAACCACTCGGCCGTCGAGCGGCGCAGCTCCGGCCCCGCCTCGTGCACGCGCAGGATCGCGTCTGCCAGCTCGCCGGGCTCGGCCGACCCGGCGACGACGCCGTTCTCGCCGTCGACGACGAGCTCGAGCGCGGCGTTGTCGGGGCTCTCGACCACGACGGTCGGCGTCCCGAGCGCCGCAGCCTCGACGACGACGAGCCCGTAGCCCTCGCGCCGCGACGGAAAGAGATGGCAGAGCGCCTGCCGTAGCCGCTCCCGAACCTCGCCGGCCGGCGCAAAGCCCGGTGCGGCGACGGCTCCGTTGTGGCCCTCCTCCTCGATCAGGCGCGCCACCTCGCGGTGGTCCGGCCCGTCCCCGAAGATCTCCGCCCGCAGCTCCGGGATTCGCTCGCGCGCACGCGCAACCGCGCGTACGACGGCGGGCGCCTGCTTCTCGGGGATGTGGCGGCCCGCGAAGACGACTAGCGGCTCGGCGGGCACGGGCTCGGGATCCTCCGATGGCAACACGGAGAGCCCCTCGACGACCGTGATCTCACCGAGGTGACCGAGCTCGCGGAGCCTGCGCGCGTGCAGCCGCGAGAAGCAGAGCGCCTCGTGGTGGCTGCGCGCGGTCAGCCGTTGCGCGAGCCAGCCGAGTCGCCCGGCGACCCCGCCCAGGTACTCGAGCCAGTATTCGCGCGTCCAGTCCTCGAACCAGTCGACCACCACCGCGAAGCGGCGTAACGGCCGTGCCGCCAGCACCGCGAGCAGCGAGGCGTGGAGCGCAGGCGTCTGGACGGCGTCGTAGCGCCCGCCGTGCACGAGGAGATGCCGGAACACGCCCCACGCGAAGCGAACCTGCGTCGAGACGCTCCGCCGGCCCTCGACGTAGAGCTCCATTGCCGGAGCGACGGCGATCACCTCGACGCCGGGGACGTGCGCGCCCGCCTTACGGTCCCACTGGAGCCGCGTCAGGTACGTGACATCCCGGCCGCGGCCGGCCAGCCCCTCGGCCAGGGAGCGGTACCAGCGCTCGCCGCCGCCGACGGTATACGGGTAGAGACAGTCGAAGACGAGGCAGATGCGCAAGCCGACAACCTTTACAGACTGCTAATGGCCGGCGAACCGGTCCCCCGCGGATCAAATCTAGAATCGAGCGACGTGTCGCAGGCTGCCCAGGTCGAAACCAGAGCCGCCCATGGGCGCAGGATCGCCCTCAGGACGCTCGCAATCGTGCCCGCGCTCAACGAGGAGCATGCGGTCGGCGCCGTCATCGACGAGCTGAGGGCGTTCGACCCGAACATCGAGGTGCTCGTGGTCGACGACGGCTCCACCGACCGCACGGCTCTGGTCGCGGAGCAGCGCGGCGCCCGCGTCGTCCGCCTGCCCTTCAATCTCGGCATCGGCGGCGCCATGCAGACCGGCTTCCGCTATGCCTTCCAGGCCGGGTTCGAGGCGGCCGTACAGGTCGACGGCGACGGCCAGCACGACCCCGCCGAGCTCGCGAAGCTGCTCGTGCCCCTCGCGGAGGACCGCGCGGACATCGTCGTCGGCTCGCGCTTTGTGGGCGAGCGCTCCTATCGCGCGCCCTTCTTCCGCCGGCTCGGGATCGCGCTCTTCGCGCGCACGATCTCACTGATCGCGCGCCAGCGCGTCACCGACACGACCTCCGGCTTCCGGGCCATCAACCGCCGCGGGATCGCCCTCTTCGCTGCCGACTACCCCCACGACTACCCCGAGGTCGAGGCCACGGTGATGGTCGTGCGCCACGCGCTGCGGCTGCTCGAGGTGCCGGTCACGATGCGGGACCGTGCGACCGGCCGCTCCTCGATCACCCCGTCGCAGTCCGTCTACTACATGGCGAAGGTGCTGCTGGCGATCTTCGTGAGCCTCTTCCGTCGCAACGTCGTCCCCCTGAAGGAGGAACAGTGACCCCCCTCTTCGTCTCGATCGCGGGGGCGATCGCCGCCGCGATCCTCCTGGTCGTCGTCTTCGAGCTGATTCGCAGCCGTCGCCTCCGCGAGCGCTACGCGCTCCTCTGG
>JBKPFI010000300.1:0-11841 GCA_046728775.1 Actinomycetota bacterium
CCGTTTTCGTTCCGACGTTCCTCAGGGTGTGCTTTCGCCCTGCCGGGATCTCGATCAATGTGCCTGCACCGTAGGCGTCACGCTTGCCGTCGAACTCCCATTCGACCGTCCCCTCGAGCACGCAGTCGATCTCGTTGGCGCTGTCAAAGTGCGAGGGAATCGCACCGCCGACCGGAAGCTCAACGTAGGCGACGCAGGTGGCGTCCGAGCCGGTCTCTCCGCTAATCGCCCAGGCAAAGTGGACGCGCTGGCTTGGGTCGCTCTCGCTCCACACTTCGACGAGGTCGAGGGACTTCAACTGGATCATTGAACGCCTCCTCTTCTTATCGAGTGGGGTGAGGCTACGTCGGACCGAGCCTGAGTCCAGCGACTCAGCCAATTCACTCCCGAAGCCTGAGCGCGGCTAGGGACTGCCTCCCATGCGGCTGATCAGCTCGTCTCTGGTGATGCCGTAGCGCGCACCAAACTCCGCCGCGCGCTCAAGCTCAACCGGGTCGGGCAGCGATCGGTCGGCCTCTTCGGCTACCTCGAAGTGTCCCGCCCTCCGAAGTAGTTCAACGATCTCTCGCTTCGGGATCAGCATGGCGAACGAGCACGTCTCATTCGACGGATACGACCAAGTGATCGTAAGGAATTGGTCGACCGCCCGCCCCAGGCCTCTGACTAGACTGCGGGTGCCTCTGCGCACGGGCCGAATGGACATGCCTGGTGCAGGAACGAAAGGCGGTCGCCATGACGGACGATCTCGACCCGCAGTCGGTGCGGGAGGCGTTGGAGGCGCGCGCGCTGCACCTGGCGCGCAATGCGGCGGATATGAAGCCGGGTGACGAGGTGGTGACCGTGCGCTTCACGGACGGCACGACATACATCGAAGCGCGCGGCATCAACGTAGGCGTTGGGCACGGAGCGCGAGCCGTTGCACCGCAGTCGGCCGGAGGTGCGCATAGCGCGCAATGTAGGGACCTCACCGCCGTCGCCGACCGTATTGGAGCGTGTGGGCACAGTGTGGGCACCGGCTCGACGCTGGCCGATGGCAAAAGACCCGCAAAGCCCTGGAAGGGGCGACGAGCGGGCCTGGGTGCGGCGGGCCCAGGCCGGGTCGGCCTCTGACTTCGAGGCGCTCTTCCGCGCGCACTGGGGCCCTGCGTACCGCGCCGCCTACCTCGTTGTCCGCGATGCCGGCGCGGCCGAGGACATCGCGCAGGAGGCGTTTCTCGCCGCCGTGCGCGCGCTCGACCGCTTCGACCGCCGCCGGCCGTTCGGGCCGTGGCTGCACCGGATCGTCGTCAACCGCGCGATCGACTGGGCGCGCGCCCGCGCGCTGCGACCCGAGGCCGAGCAGGTGGACGCGCCGGCCCCCGAGCCGCCCGAGCACGACGAGCAGCTGCTGCGCGAGCTGGGGCGGCTCTCGCCCGAGCACCGGGCGGTGATCGTCCTGCGCTACCTGCTCGACTACACGCCGGGCGAGATCGCGGAGCTGCTCGAGCTGCCGCGCGGGACGGTCAACTCGCGCCTGCGGCGGGGGCTGGACGCGCTGAAGGAGCGGCTGCCGTGAGACGTCGCTTGCGATGTCGCCTTCAGGCCGAGCCGGCTCTGCTTGCACGGCCGTCTGCGCTGCCGGCCAAGTGCGACGGGATTGAGGCTGCGCGGTGAGGTTCGAAGCCCCTGGCGAGCGCAAGGCTGAGGCGCGCGCCTGGGAGGTCGTGCGCGCGGCCTACGACGAGCGCGCGCCGGTGACCTGGCCGCGCCGGCACGTGCGGCCGCTCGTCGGCGTCGCGGTCGTGGCGGCGCTCGTTGCGGCTGCGCTGAGCCCGCCCGGCCGTTCGGTCGTGCACTCGTTGCGGAAGGCGGTCGGGCTGAAGCAGGCCGAGCCCGCGCTCTTCTCGCTGCCGACGCGCGGCGACCTGCTGGTCACGAGCCGCAGCGGCCTCTGGCTCGTCCAGCCGGACGGCTCCAAGCGAAAGCTCGGGCGCTATAGCGACGCCACATTTTCGCCGCACGGCCTCTTCATCGCCGCGACGAAGGCGAACCAGCTCGTCGCGCTCGACCCGAAGGGAGAGGTGCGCTGGACGCTGGCGCGGCCGGCTCCGCGCTTCCCGGCCTGGACCGGGACGCGCACCGACACGCGCATCGCGTACGTCTCCGGCGGGCGGCTGCGGATCGTGGCCGGCGACGGCACGGGCGACCACGGCGTCGGTCCTGCGGCGCCCGTCGCGCCCGCGTGGCGCCCCGGCCCAGGGCGCGTGCTCGCCTACTCAGACGGGCGGCACACAGTCGTCTACGACGCCGCGTCGGGCTCCGTCGTCCGCCGCGCCGCGCCCACGCAAACGATCGCGTGGTCTCGCGACGGCCGGCTCCTCCGACGCGACGTCGCGCGCACCCGGACGCGCGGAGGGCAGAGCCAGGCCGTGGTTGACGGCCGCGTGGTGTTCCGCGGGACCGGCGTCTTCGACCAGGTCGTCCCCTCGCCGGATGGACGCTGGGCCCTCGTGACCTGGCCGACAGCCGACCAGTGGGTGTTCGTCCGCACCGAAGGCCCTCGGCGTATCGTCGGCGCATCGCGGATCTCGGCGCAGTTCGGAGGCTTCCCCCGCGTCGCAGGCTGGTGCTGCAACACGAGCTGACCTCGGCGCGGCGGGTCGCCGTCGCAGCTCTCGCCGCCCTGCTCGCGACCGCCTGTAGCGGTGCTTCGCGGCCCGCTCGCAATGCGCAGACAGGTCGACCGAAGCCGGATGACGGGATTCGCCTCGCCGTTCAGCGACCGCTGCGCGATGCCGCGCTGCGAATCCGCTGGCGGCACTCGCTCTCGCTCGGCCGGCCGGACCGCGGAACGCTCGTGCACGGTGTCCGCTTCCCCGCCGAGGGGACGAGGTTCTTCACCTGGGACCCGATCCTCCACCGTTCGCCGGACCGCCCCTGGCGCCGCTACGGAAACGACCGGCTCGTCCGGATCGTGCTGCACGTCCTCGCCGGCTACGCGCGCGCTCATCCGCAGGCGCGGAGGGTGGGGATCGGCGACTTCAGCCGCCCGCACGGCGGCTACTTCGGCCCGAAGCACGCGTCGCACCAGAACGGGCTCGACGTCGACGTGTACTACCCGCGCCTCGACGGCCGCGAGCGCCCGCCCATCCGAGCGGCTCAGATCGACCGGCCGCTGGCGCAGGACCTCCTCAAGCGTTTCCTGGCGGCGGGCGCCGTCAGGATCTTCGTCGGGCCGAACACGCACCTGACCGGCCCGGCACGGATCGTCCAGGTCCTGGCCCTGCACGACAACCACATGCACGTCCGCATCGCCGCGCCGTAGGGTTCGGCGGTGCGTCGGCTCGCGCTGCTCGGCCTCGCTCTCGTCGGCTTGGCGGCGGCCGCGCCACAGGCGGCGGAGCTCGAGGTCGGCCGTTCGGTGCGGGGGCGGGAAATCGTGGCCTACGAGCGCGGCGACCAGAGCGCCCCGGTCACGCTGGTGGTCGGCGTGATCCACGGGACGGAGCCGGCGGGGCTCGCCGTGATCCGCCGCCTACGCCGCGTGGCGTTGCCGCAGGGGGTGCACCTCTGGCTCGTGCCGACCGTGAACCCGGACGGCCTCGCGGCCGGAACGCGGCAGAACACCCACGGCGTCGACCTGAACCGCAACTGGCCGGTCGCCTGGGTGCACAACGGCCGCCCGTGGGACGGCTACTACTCCGGCCCGCGGCCGATGTCGGAGCCCGAGAACCGCGCGATGCGCGCATTCATCCTGCGCGTTCGGCCGGCGCTGACGATCTGGTACCACCAGCCGCTCGACGTGGTCTACGGCTCCGACCCGCACGTCGCGATGCTGAAGCGCTACGCGAGGCTGACGGGGCTGCGGTACCGGCGCCTGGCCGCGCCTCCGGGAGCCGCAACGCGTTGGGAGCGCGCCCGCTTCCCGCACGGCGTCCACTTCGTGGTCGAGTTTCCCGCCGGCCGGATCTCCGCGGCGACGGCCCACCGGCACGCCGCGGCCGTGCTGGCGCTGGCGAAGGGACTTCGGCACACGTCCTCGCCGTAGAGAGGTCGTGAAACGAGCGCTGCTGCTTCTGGCGGTGCTGGCGGTACCGGCCTCGAACGCCGCGCCGCTCGGCGGCGAATTCGTCGCGCTCCTAACGGCCGAAACACAGAACCAGCTGCTCATCGTCGATCTCTCCTCCGGTGACGTGGTCCGGCGGATGCGCATGCCGACCGATCCGCAGAACGTCGAGACGACACCCGGCAACGACGCCGGGGTCGTCGTCAGCACACGTGCCGGCGCCGTGACCCTGCTCGGGCTCCCTCACCTGCGAGTACGACGGACGCTCACCGGGTTCCGCAAACCGCACATTGCGGCCTTCGCACCCAACGGCCGCTACGTCTACGTGACCGACGACGCGCGGGGGCAGCTCATCACGATCGGGCTGGAACGCGCGCGGATCGTGTCGCGGACCTTCGTCGGCTTCGGTGCGCACCACATGAGCTTCCGGCCGGGTCATCACGAGCTGTGGATCGTGCTCGGCGAACGCGCTCGGTCGATTGCGCGTGTGGACACGACATACCCGAGCCGGCCTCGAAGAACAGGATTCTTCTCGCCGGGCGGGTTCGTGCACGACCTTGCCTTCGCCCCCGGCGGCCGGCGCGTATGGGTTGCGTACGACGACCGCTCGTCGGTCGGCGTCTTCGACGTGCGCACGCGCCGGCTGCTCGCCTCGCTTCCGGCCGGTTCGCCCCCGCAGCACGTCGCCTTCGGGCGCTACGCATACGTCACGAGCGGAAACGAGGGGCGCCTGCGGATCTTCTCGCTCGGCGGTTGCCTCCTCGGGGTGGCGCGCACGCCGGTCGGCTCGTTCAACCTCGGCCTGGGAGGCGGCATCGTGCTGACCTCCTCGCTCTCGGGCGGCACGCTGACGCAACTCCATACGAGCGGCAGGCGGATCTGGACGAGACGCGTCGCGACGACGGCGCGCGATGTCGCCTTCGCGGTTCTCCCGTAAGCTCGTCGGGTGCTGCAGGTTGGGGAACAGGTCCCGGACGCGCGGGTCTGGATTGGCCCGCAGGAGGCCGTCTCCCTGCGCGAGCTGGGCGCGGAAAAGCCGCTCCTTCTGCTCTTTTATCTCTTCGACTGGTCGGCGACTTGAACGAACGAGATGGAGCTCCTGCGTGACAGGAGCCGGGAGTTCGACGAGGCAGGCGTTCGGGCGATGGGCATCTCGCGTGACTCGCCCTGGTCGCACGTCGCCTGGATGCAGGCGCTCGACCTGAACTTCCCGCTGCTCTCGGATTGGAACGCGGAGGCGGTGCGGGCGTTCGACGTCGCGCACGACTTCCGTGGCTTCGAGGACGTCGCGGAGCGGACGGCGTTCCTGGTCGACCGGGACGGTACGGTCCGCGGCGCATGGCGGTACGAGACGGCCGAGGTGCCGGACTTGGACGAGCTGCTCTCGGCCGCCCAGGCCTTGTAGCGCTCGTCGTCGCGCTCTTCCTGGGCGCGGGCCTGCTAGCGACCTCGTCGCAGCTCGGACACCTGGGCTCGCGCTTCTTCGCCGAGGCCACGCCCGTGCCCGACGAGGCCGCCGCCGGCGACCACCTGCAGGCCGGGTACCACCTCTGGCTCGTCGGCCACCAGCTCGAGCACGGGCGCGCGCCCTGGCGCGATCCGTACACCTTTCGGCCGGAGAGCCCGCCGCGCTGGAACTTCGGCGGCTGGCCGTTCGGGCTCCCGTTCTGGCCGCTGGAGGCCGTCTTCGGGCCCGTCGTCGGCTGGAACCTGTTCCTGCTCCTGACCTACGTGGCCGCGGGAGCGTTCGCGTACCTCTGGCTGCGCGAGCTCCGGTTGCCCGTCGGCGGGGCGCTCGTCGGCGGCCTCCTGTTCGCGCTCGCGCCTTACCGCGTCGCGCAGAGCGCCGGCCACCTGCGCGGCCCAGTCTCGGCGCTGCTGCCGCTGGCGCTCTGGGCCTTCGAGCGTTCCCGTCGTGGCAGCCGCTGGTGGCTCGTCGGCGCGGCCGCGGCGCTCGCTTCGATCCCGTTCTCCGACGTCCACCTCGCGCTCGGGGCGATCCCGTTCTTCCTCCTCTACGCGCTCTGCCGGAGCCGGGACCGCGCAGTGCTGTCGGGCGCGGCGGCGGCGACCGCGCTCGGGGTGGGAGCGGCCTTGCTCGTGGGCCACTTCGCCGTCTCGGGGATCGGGGCGGGCGGGAGGAGCCTGCGAGAGGTGGCGCGCTACTCCGCGACGGGTCTTGACTTCGTCACGCGCCACCCACGGCACGGGCTCGAGAGCATGGTCTTCCTGGGCTGGTTGACACCGCTGCTGGCGATCGGAGGGCTCTTCCTGCTCCTCCGCGCCAGGCGCTTCGGGCTGGCGCTCGCGCTCGGGCTCGGCGCCGTCGTGCCGATGCTGCTCGCGCTCGGGACGCACTTTCCGCTCTACTCGACGCTCTGGCACCACTTCCCGCCGCTCCGCTACCCGCGCGTGCCCGAGCGGCAGATGCCCGTCGCCTGCCTCGTGATCGCCGCGCTCGCGGCGGTCGCCGTGGCGCGGATCCGCTGGTGGCTCGCGGCCCCGGTGGCGATCCTCTTACTGGCGGCCGACCTCTACGTCACCGGCGTCTACGACGCAGCGGCCGCCGACCGCGGCAACCGCGCCTACGCGGCGCTGCGTGCGGCCCCTCCGGGGCGGCTGCTCGAGGTGCCGGTCCTCCATCCCGACGTGCAGCTCGGCAGCATCTACTACTGGTACGACCAGGAGGCGCTGCGCGAGCGCCCCGGCGGCTACTCGACGATCGCGCCGAACACGGCGGCGCGCCTCTCGCTGCGGCTCCAGGAGCTGAACTGCGGCGACTGGCGGCGCGGAACCGACGAGCTCTTGCGCCGGCTCGGCGTCCGCTACGTCGCCTTCCACCGCGGGCTCTCCGGCCCGAGGGAGTGGTTCGCCTGGCGCGTCTTGGGCCGGCACGGCTTCGGGCAGCTCGCCCAGGACGGAGCGATCGCAATGCTGGCCCGCGGCCGCCCGGCCGCCGGGTCGCCGGTCCCGGAGCCGACGCGACGCGTCGTCTTCTGCGAAGGCTGGAACGGACGCTCGCCGCGCTACCGGCATGCCGCGTTCTGGGCCCGCGGACCGGTCCGCCTCAGGCTCACGACGCGCGATCCAGTGAGCACCAAAGTCTCCGTCGACCGCAACACCGTCCGCTCGCTCCGCGTGACGCGCCCTGTTTCGCTACGCGTGCCCACGGGCGCGAGCTGGCACGTGATCGGCATCGACGTCGACCGGGCCGATCGCGGACTGAAGGTCGAGCCCGCGGCTATGGTCGGGGCATGAAAGGCGCCGTCGGGGACCGCGCCCGTTCCCCAACGCTTTCGGCAGAGGCGACGAGACGATGTCCTTTACGAGTGCGGCTTTGGCCTCGTCGGGGAGTCGATGCACACGACGCGTGCCGGTTCGTCGCCGACTACCTGGTAGCCGTGCGCTGTCCCTGCGGGCGTGACGATGACGTCGCCCGGTTCGGCGTCGAGGGTTTGGTCTTCCACGGTCCATCGCATCCGCCCGGAGCGCATGACGATCACGTGATCCTGCGGCGGGTCGTGAACGTGCATCTCCTTGACCTGTCCAACGGGATGGGTGACGAGGTGCACCTCGACGTGGTCGAGCCAGATTCCCTCGTCTTCAGCTGTTGGCCGGGCAAAGCGGCTGTAGTCCGTCTTATCGCTGATCTTGACCACTCGATCCTCCCTTGAATCGACTCACGACGGACGAGTACATCAAGATCTGCTCCGTGCGACCGTTCGAGCTCGAGACGCAGCGCGCTCGAGAGTCCGTGCCTGACGACTTGCGTCTTCTGCGAGCCCTACCGCACACGGCCGGGCATGGTCGTAGGCGCCGAGACGGACGCTCAGCCCCGGTCGCCCAGGGCCTTGGCCGGCCTCCGGCCCACTTCGAGCGCTCGCGCGAGGTCAGTGATCGACAGCAGCCCGGCCAGGTGTCCGTTGTCGACCACGAGCGCACGATTCGCCCGCGGCACGGAAAGCTCCGCCAGCGCGTCCACGGCCTTCTCGTCCTCGGTGAGCAGCGGGACCTGATCCATCGGGATCATCGTCTCCCGCACTCGGCGCGTATTCCACTCTGAGCGGGGAACCGCGGCGACCGAGGCGAAGGCGAGGAGGCCGACCGGCCTGCCCTTCTCGAGGACTGGATAGGTGGTGAACCGGTGCGACCAGGCGAGGTCGTCCATGAAGCGCGCGAGCGTCGAGTCGGCGTCGACGGTGACGGGGTCACGGACCATAAGGTCGCGAACGCGCAATCCGCCAAGCGCTTGCTCCGTCGCAACGTAGCGAGCCTCCGCCCTGGCGCCCTGAAGGAGGAACCAGCCGATGAAGGCGAGCCAAGCGCCGCTGAACGAGCCCTGGAAGACGAACATCGCGAGGCCGAGCGCGATGAACAGGTATCCGAAGCCCTGGCCGATCTCGGACGCGACCCGCGTCGCCCAGACGAAATCTCCCTTGGCCCGCCAGAGTGCGGCGTGCAGCACGCGGCCCCCGTCCAATGGCGACGCCGGAAGGAGGTTGAAGACCGCCAGGATGAGGTTGATGTAGCCAAGCCACGCGGCGACCCCGTCGACGGCGCTCGGCAGTTGAGCCAGCGCGATCAGAACGAACAGCACGCCGAGGACGATCGAGACGAGCGGGCCCGAGACGGCAACTCGGAACTCGGCCCCAGCGCTCGTGAACCGACCCTTGAACTGCGACACGCCGCCGAACAGCCAGAGTGTGATCGAGTCGACCTCGATCCCCTCCCGGCGGGCGACCCACGAGTGCCCGAGCTCGTGGAGCAGGATCGACGCCAAGAACAGCAGGGCGGCGACGATCGCCATCCCGAGGTAGGTGCCGTGGGCCAGGCCCGGGTTCTGCGAAGGGAAGACGCCGTCCGTCAGCGACCAGACGATCAGGGCGAAGACGGCGATCAGACTCCAGTTGAGCCGAACTTCGACGCCGCCGAAACGGCCGATCGTCAAGTTCCCGTCCATCCTCCGCTCCCGACGATTCGCTGCGCCACCTTCGTGATGATGAGCCAGAACCCCGCCGACGCGAAACGGCAGGTCATCGCCGACCGACAGTGGCAGACGGTGCAAGAGGAGGGCCGGCAGAACGTGCAGCTGCTCGAGCTCTCCAAGCAGATTCTCGAGCTGACGAAAGCCGTACCCGCGTATGCTGCCGCACGCTCGGACGGCGTCGCACTGAGACCGACGCATGAATCCACCGGGGGGCGCGGCGAGCCCTCATCTACATGCCCATCGCGTGGTACCCCGAGTCGACGTAGAGCGTCGTCCCGGTCACGTTGCGGGCGTTGTCCGAGAGCAGGTACGCGGCCGCCGCGCCCACGTCGTCTGCGTCGATCGGTCGGCGCAGCGGCGAGCGCTCCTCGACGATCGACTCCATCGTCGGGAAGCCCGCGATCGAGCGCGCGGCGAGCGTGCGCACCGGGCCGGCCGAGACGGCGTTGATGCGGATGTTCTTCTGCCCGAGGTCCCAGGCGAGGTAGCGCACGGACGAGTCGAGCGTCGCCTTGGCCACACCCATCACGTTGTAGTGCGGCACTGCGCGCTCGCCGCCGAGGTAGGTCATCGTCAGGATCGCGCCGCCTCCGGCCGCATCCATCAGCGGCTCGGCCAGGCGCGCGCACGCGACCAGCGAGTAGGCCGAGACGGCGAGGGCGAGCCAGAAGCGGTCGCGCGGCGTGTCGGTGAAGCGGCCCTCGAGGTCCTCCGCGGCCGCGTACGCGACCGAGTGGACGAGCAGGTCGAGCTCGCCGCCGAACGCCTCCCCCACCTCGCGGAAGACGCGCTCGAGCTCGTCGTCCGAGCGCACGTCGCAGGCGGTGACGAGCGGCGAGCCGACCGACTCGGCCAGCTCGCGAACGCCCCTCTCGATCCGCTCACCCTGGTACGTGAAGGCGAGTTTCGCGCCGCCCTCGGCGACCCGGCGCGCGATCGCCCACGCGATCGAGCGGCGGTTCGCGACGCCCAGGACGAGGCCGCGTTTGCCGGCGAACGACGCCTCCACGGCGCGAGTCTACGAGGTTCGATTCTGCGCTAGGCTGAGGCACTTGCGGCGCTCACTCGTTCTCTCGCTCCTAGCGGCGCTGCTCGTCCTCGCCACCTCCTCCGTCGCCGCCGCTCAGCTGCGGCCGATCCGGCTGCCTCACCGGGGCGAGATCACGCTCCCGCGCGTCCGCCACGGCGTGATCCACATCCCGCGCGAGCAGGCGCGCGGGCGGGTGACGGTGATCGTCGGCCTGCGCTTGCCGCCGCTCGCGCAGCGCTACGGCCCGGGCCTCTTCGCCTTCGGGCCGCGGAAGAAGCTCGACGTCGCGAGCTCTGCGTCGCGCGCCTACCTCGCGCGGCTCCGCCGCGAGCAAGCCGTCGCCGCGCGGCAGATCCGCCGAGCCGTGCCCAGCGCGCGGATCGCCTACCGCTACCGCGTGGTGCTCGACGGCCTCGCGGTGCGGCTGCGCTACCGAGACCTGCCGCGGCTCTTCGACGTCCACGCGGTGCGGAAGGTCTACCCGAGCGTCCGTTACCACCTCGAGACGAACAAGAGTCCGTCGGTGATCCGCGCCGACGCGTTCTGGGCGACAACCGGCGGCCGCGGGCAGGGAATCAAGATCGGCGTCGTCGACGACGGCGTCGACATGGACAACCCATTCTTCAACCCGGCCGGCTTCTCGTACCCCTCGGGCTTCCCGAAGGGAGCGCGCAAGTGGACGACTCCGAAGGTGATCGTCGCCCGTGCCTTCCCCGGGCCCGGCTCGGGGCGGCAGGGCCGCCTCGCGCTCTGGCGGCCGGCGTCGTTCCACGGCACGCACGTGGCGGGGATCGCGGCCGGCGATGCGGGCACCGCCGTCCCGGCGGGCCTGGACCACCCGGCCGTCTCGGGACTCTCGGGGATCGCGCCACGCGCGTGGATCGGCAACTACCGCGTCTTCAACTCGCCCGTTCCGACGACCGGCGGCTACGACGCCTTCACGCCCGAGATCGTGCTCGCCTTCGAGGCGGCCGTGAACGACGGCATGGACGTGATCAACTTCTCCGGCGGCGGGCCTGAGGTCGACCCGTCCAGCGACGCGCTCATCGACGCGCTCGACAACGTCGCGGCGGCGGGCGTCGTGCCGGTGATCTCCGCCGGCAACGACCGCGACGACTTCGGGCTTGGCTCGGTCGGCTCGCCCAGCAACGCGCCGGCGGCGATCTCGGTCGCAGCGGCCTCGAACCTGCACGTCTTCGGCACCGAGCTCACGGTCACCGGCCCGGACGCCCCCGCGAGCCTGCAGCAGATCCCCTTCGCGTTCAACGGCGACGTGCCGTCCGCCTGGGTTACGGCCGGGGCCACGCTCGTCGACGTGGGCACCGTCACCGGCGCGAACGGCCAGCCGGTCGACCGGCACGTCTGCGCACCGCAGGGTTTCGACCCGAACGACCCGCGGTTCACGCCGCTTCCGTCAGGGTCGCTGCAGGGGCTGGTGGCGCTCGTCTCGCGCGGCGGCTGCACCTTCGACTCAAAGGCTCAGCGCGTCCGGCAAGCGGGGGCGACCGGCATGGTGCTGGTCGACAACCGCTCCGGGGAGGCGAACTTCATCCCGGTCCTGCTCGGCCTCGCCGGCGGGATGATCTCCGACCTCGACGGCGCGAACCTGCGCACGTACCTCGCCGCCCACGGCGGCCGCACGACCTTCCGGGCCACCGCCGTCAGCGACCCGCGCGAGATCCAGACGGGGCGCAGCGGGATGATCACGAGCTTCTCGTCCGGCGGCCCGACGAACTTCGACCACCGGCTGAAGCCCGACGTCGCCGCTCCCGGCGGCCA
>JBKPFI010000419.1:0-7152 GCA_046728775.1 Actinomycetota bacterium
GGCGCGAGGTCCTCGTCGGTCGGCTCGAGCTCCGCCACCCAGGCGCGCGGGCTCGCGGCGAAGACGTCCGCGAGGCGGTTCGACGCGGTCTCGTCCGGGCCGAAGAGGCGAAAGTTGCCCGGGTTGCGGGCGACCACGTCCCGGAGGAAACCGCCGAGGACGCGAGTCGCCTCGCTGAAGCCCGCGCCGGGCTTGTCGACCTCGACGGCGTAGTCGCGGAAGTCGGGGAGCAGCAGGTCGCGCAGGAGGATGCCGCCGTTCGCACTGGGGTTCGCGCTCATCCGCCGCTCGCCCTGTGGCGGGAGCTCGAGCAGCTCGGGCACCGGCGCGCCACTCTCGTCGAACAGCTCCTCCGGGCGGTACGCGCGCAGCCATTCCTCGAGCAGCCGCAGGTGGTCGGAGCTCTCGCGCACGTCGGCGATCGGGACCTGGTGCGAGCGCCACGTGCCCTCGACCGGCAGGCCGTCGACCTCCTTCGGGCCGGTCCAGCCCTTCGGCGTGCGCAGGACGATCAGCGGCCACGCAGGCCGCGACACGTCGCCGTCCTCGCGGGCACGGCGCTGGATCTCCGCGATCCCGTCGAGCGCCTCGTCCAGCGCGGCCGCGAAGCGCTCGTGCACCGGCGGCGAACCCTCGCCGTCGAAGCCGCCCGTCACGAGCAGCGGCCGGTAACCGTAGCCCTCGAGCAGCGCGACGAGCTCGGGCTCCGGGATGCGGGCGAGCACCGTCGGGTTGGCGATCTTGTAACCGTTCAGGTGCAGCACCGGCAGCACGGCGCCGTCGGTCGCGGGGTCGAGGAACTTGTTCGAGTGCCAGCTCGTCGCGAGCGGCCCCGTCTCGGCCTCGCCGTCGCCGACGACGCAGCAGACGAGCAGGTCGGGGTTGTCGAAGGCCGCGCCGTAGGCGTGCGCAAGCGAGTAGCCGAGCTCGCCTCCCTCGTGGATCGACCCGGGCGTCTCGGGCGCGGCGTGGCTGGGGATCCCGCCCGGGAACGAGAACTGGCGGAAGAGTTGTCTCAGCCCGCCCTCGTCCAGCGTGACGTGCGGGTAGAGCTCGCTGTACGTGCCCTCGAGGTACGCGCAGGCGACGACACCGGGCCCGCCGTGGCCCGGGCCACAGATGGAGATCGCGTCGAGGGCGCGGGCGCGGATCGCGCGGTTCATGTGCGCCCAGACGAGGTTCAGCCCCGGAACGGTGCCGAAGTGCCCGAGCAGGCGCGGCTTCACGTGCTCGGCCTTCAGCGGCTCGCGCAGGAGCGGGTTGTCGAGCAGGTAGATCTGCCCCACGGAGAGGTAGTTCGCGGCGCGCCAGAAGGCGTCGAGGAGCTCGAGCTCGCGGCTCACCAGCTCTTCAGCGCCCTCTCGCCCGGCCGCATGCGGAGGCGCACGCGCGCGTCCACGGCGACGCAGCCGTCCGGGCCGGCGATGACCGGGTTCAGGTCGAGCTCGCTGATCTGCGGGAAGTCCTCGGCGAGCCGGCCGAGGCGGTGGACGAGATCGGCGAGCGCGGCCTTGTCGGAGGGAGCCGCGCCTCTGAAGCCCGCGACGAGCCGTCCGGCCTTGCCGCCGGTGACGAGCTCCTCCGCGTCGACGTCGGTCAGCGGCGCGATCCGGAAGGCGGCGTCGCCGATCAGCTCAGCGAACACGCCGCCCGGGCCGAAGGCGACGAGCGGGCCGAAGACCGGGTCCTGGACGACGCCCGCGAGCAGCTCGGTGCCGCCCCTCAGATACGGCTGGACGATCACCGGCGGACCGATCCGCTGAACCGCGGCGCGCACCTGCTCCTCGTCGCGCAGGTCGAGTGCGATGCCGCCGCTCTCCGTTTTGTGGGCCCCCGCGGCAGCCGTCTTGACGACGACCGGGAAGCCGAGCTCGCCCGCGGCGACCACGGCCTCGTCGGCGTCGTCCGCGCTCCGCTCGGGCACAACCGGGATCCCGTAGGCGCCGAGCAGCTCCCGCGTGCGTCGGGGGTCGAGCCACGACTCGCTCGAGCCGGCGAGTGCCTCGCCGACGACGGTGCGGGCCGCCGCGCCGTCGAGGCCGTCCACCTCCGGGACCGAGCCCGCCGGACGGCGCAACCACTCGGCGCGGTCGGCCGCCAGCCCGAGCGCGCGCGACGCCGACTCCGGATAGTCGAAGCTCGCGACCCCCGACTCCAGGAGCTCGGCCGGCGTGCCTTCGCCGCTCATCACGACCGCGAGCACCGGCTTGTCCGGCCGCGACGCCTCCACCGCGCGGCGGACAGCCGCCGCGACCTCGGCGGCGCCCGCGACGACAGGCGGAACGAAGAGCGCGATGAGCGCGTCGAGGCGGGGATCGGCGAGCAGCGGCGGGAGCACGCGCTCGTACGTATCGCCGACCGCGGAGCCCAGCAGGTCGATCGGGTTCGCCAGGGTTCCCTCGCGCGGGACCACCTCGGCGAGCGCAGCTCGCGTCTCCTCCGTGAGGTCCGGCAGCTCGAGGCCGGCCGCCTCGCAGGCGTCCGCGCAGAGGATGCCGAGCCCGCCGGCGTTGGTGAGCACGCCCACGCGCCGGCCGCGCGGGAGCGGCTGGCTTGCGAGCAGCCCCGCCACGTCGACCAGCTCCTCGAGCGTCCGCGCCCGCAGCACGCCCGCCTGGTGGAAGAGCGCGTCGACCGCCGCCTCCGACCCGGCCAGCGCCGCGGTGTGCGAGCTCGCCGCCCTGGCTCCGGCCGCCGTGGCGCCGGCCTTGAGCGCGATGATCGGCTTGCGCCGCGCCAGCCGCCGCGACAGGCGCCCGAACTTGCGCGGGTTGCCGAAGGACTCGAGGTAGAGCAGCACGACGTCGGTCTCGGGGTCGTCCTCCCACCATTCGAGCAGGTCGTTCGACGAGACGTCCGCCTTGTTCCCGATCGAGACGAAAGCGGAGAAGCCGAGGCGTGCCGAGCTCTGCTCGAGCAGCGCGAGTCCGAGCGCACCCGACTGCGAGGAGAAGCCGATGCGCCCGGGCGGCAGGGCCCGGGGCGCGAAGGTCGCGTTCAGCTTCGGTTTCGTCGAGGCGATTCCCAGGCAGTTCGGCCCGAGCAGCCGCGCGCCGTGGGAGCGGACGAGCGCGAGCAGCTTCTCCTGCCGCTCCCGCCCCGCGGCGCCGGTCTCGGCGAATCCCGACGAGAGCACACAGATCGCGCGCACGCCCTTCGCGAGCGCCTCGCTGGCCGCGTCGAGCACGCGCTCGCCGGGAACGCAGATCACCGCCAGCTCGACGGCGTCCGGGATCTCCGTGATCGACTCGTAGCCCCGGACGCCGGCGACGGGCTCGCCGCCGCGGTTCACCGGGTAGGCGGCGCCGGCGAAGTCCGCCTCGAGAACGTTGCGGAACAGCTCGCCGCCGATCGAGCCGCGCCTGCGGGAGGCGCCGACCACCGCCACGCTCGCCGGCTCGAAGAACGGCCGGAGCGAGGCGGCGACGGCGACGTGGTCGCGCTCCTCCACGCGCGCCTGGAAGGTCTCGGTGGCGGCGATCGGGAAGCTGACCTCGACCTCGCCCTTCTCGAGCTCGCGGACGACGTCGAAGCCGGTCTCGGTGAAGACGCCGAGCATTGCCCGGTTCTCGGCCATCACCTCTGCCACGAAACGCGTGATCCCGCTCGCGGCGGCGCGGGCGGCCAGCTGCTCGAGCAGCCTCGTGCCGATGCCGCGGCCCTGTTCCGCATCGGCGACGACGAACGCGGCCTCCGCCACCGAGGGGTCGCGCAGGCGTACGTAGTTGGCGAGGCCGACGACGCAGTCGCCGAGCCAACCCGCGAGCGCGCCAGTCTCCACCCAGTCGGGCTCGACCAGCCCCTCCGCGAGCGCGCGGTCGATCCGGCGGATGCCGTGGAAGCGCAGGTAGCGGCTCCGCTCGGACAGCCCCTGCAGGAACTCGATCACCGCGTCCGCGTCGGCGCTCGTCGGAGGCCGCAGTCTAAGCGTCCCGCCGTCCTTGAGGATCACGTCGACGGCTCTTGCTGCCTGCTCTTCCACGCTCAGACCCAACCGTCACCTCCTCCCAGCCGGAGCGTATCGGTGCTGCTGTGAAGGCCATCAGCGCCGGCACCGAACATGCCTGCGGCTTTCCCGCAGCGACGCGCAGTACGCTGAGCGCGTGGAGTCGGTGACGCCGAGCGAGCCCCGGCTGCGCGCCCTGCTGGAGGCCGGGATGGCGCTGGCTTCGGAGCTCTCGCTCGACCGGCTGCTCCAGCGGCTGACCGACCTGGCGGCGGAGCTCACCGATGCCCGCTACGCCGCTCTCGGCGTGATCGACCCCAGCCGCTCCGGTCTCGAGCGATTCGTCACCCACGGCGTCGACGACCAGCTCCGGGCCGCCATCGGCGACCCGCCGCACGGCCGCGGCATCCTCGGCGCGCTGATCACCGACGCGCGGCCGCTGCGGCTGCACGCGCTGCGGGACGACCCGCGTTCGGTGGGCTTCCCGCCAAACCACCCGACGATGAACAGCTTCCTCGGGGTGCCCGTCCTGCTGCGCGGCGTCGCGTACGGCAACCTCTACCTCACCGAGAAGGATGGCGGCGCCGACTTCACCGAGGCGGACCAGGAGCTCGTCGAGCTCCTGGCCGCCCAGGCCGCGGTCGCGATCGAGAACGCCCGCCTGTACGAATCTGCGACGCGCTGGTCGAGGCAGCTCGAGTCGCTGTTCGAGGTGAGCGGCGCGCTCGCGCGGGAGACCGACGTCGACCGGCTGCTAGAGCTCGTCGCCGAGCGGCTGCGGGAGCTGCTCGAGGCGCGGCTCGTCGTGGTGATGCTCCCGGCCAGCGCCGATGAGCTGCGGTTCGTGACGGCCGCGGGCGAGGGTGGCGAGGAGCTGCTCGGCCGGACGGTGCGACGCGACCAGTCGAAGGCGGGCCGCGTGCTCGTGCGCCGTCACAGCGAGCGGGTCGACTCGGTGTTGGACGACCCCGAGATCGCGCCCACCGTGTCGCGGCAGATCGGCGCCCGCACCGGCGTCTGGGTACCGCTGCTTGCGCAGGACCGCCCGATCGGCGTGATCGCCGTGCACGACAAGCTCGGGCCGCCCGACGCGCGCTTCACCGACGACGACGTGCGGCTGGCCGAGACGTTCGCGTCGCGCGCCGCTGTCGCCGTCGACCTCTCCGAGCGGGTCGAGCGCGACGCGTTGCGGCGGATCGTTGCCGCTCAGGAGCTCGAGCGGCAGCGCCTCGCCCGCGAGCTGCACGACGAGACCGGCCAGGCGCTGACCTCGATCCTGCTCGGCCTCAAGCAACTGGAGGGCGCCGATTCGCCGGCGGCGGTCGCGGCCCTGCGCGAGCTCGTGGTGGCGACGCTGCAGGACGTGCGGCGCCTCGCCGTGGAGCTGCGGCCGAAGGTGCTCGACGACTTCGGGCTCGTGCCCGCGCTCGAGCGGCTGACGCAGGGCTTCGCCGAGCAGACGGGAATCGAGGTCGACCTAGAAGCGGGGGCGATCACCGAGCGCCTGCCGAGAGAGGTCGAGACGGCGATCTACCGGATCGTGCAGGAGTCGCTCACGAACGTCGCCAAGCACGCCCACGCCGAGCGGGTGAGCGTCTTCCTGACGCGCACCGACGGCAGGGTGAAGGCGGTGATCGAGGACGACGGCAGGGGCTTCGACCCAGCGGCGAGGGACGGCGGTGGGATCGGCCTCGTCGGCATGCGCGAGCGGATCGAGCTGCTGGACGGAACACTGACAGTCGAGTCGAGCGCGACGAGCGGCACGACCGTCGCGGTCGAGGTGCCTGGATGACACGCGTCCTGATCGTCGACGACCACGCGGTGGTGCGGTCGGGCCTGCGGCTCGTGCTCGAGGCGGAGGACGGCATCGAGCCCGTCGGCGAGGCCGGCACCGCGCGGGACGCGATCTTCGAGGCGCGCTCGGTGAAGCCGGACGTGATCCTGCTCGACGTCGTGCTGCCCGACCAGAGCGGCCTCGAGATCGTCCCGACGCTGCTCAAGGAGAACCCGGAGGCGAAGGTGCTCGTCCTCTCGATGCAGGACGACCCCCAGTACGTCCGCGAGGCGTTCGCCGCGGGCGCCAGCGGCTACGTGCTCAAGGAGGCCGCCGACAGCGACGTCGTGACGGCCGTGCGCGAGGTCGCAGGCGGTGGGCGCTACGTCCACCCCGAGCTGGGCGCGCGGCTGGTCGCGGCCGAGAGCGAGGAACGAAAGCGAGCCGAGGAAGACCCGCTCTCCGAACGCGAAAGCGAAGTGCTGCGGCTGCTCGCGCTCGGCCATACGAACCAGGAGATCGCCAAGCAGCTCTTCATCTCGGTGCGCACGGCCGAGACGCACCGGGCTCACATCATGCAGAAGCTGCGGCTCTCGAGCCGCGCCGAGCTCGTGCGCTACGCGCTCGAGCGCGGACTGCTCGAATAGCGAGAGGCCGCCCGGAGGCGGCCCCTCGCGTTGCGACGGAGGAGTCTCTAGGCCTTGGCGGCGACTCCGCCACCCTCCCGCTTGCGGCGGAGGCCGAAGGCGAGCTTCGAGCCCTCCAGCGCCCCACCGAGCGTGAGGATCCCGAAGCCGATCCCCGCCAGCAGCAGCGCCGCGCCCATCGCGATCCCGAAGAGCGATACCCGCTCGGCCATGTAGCTCGTGTTGAGCGCCGTCGACAGCGCCGTCTCGGTCACCCAGAGGTTTCGGGCGCCGTTCTCCACGGGCTGCTTCGTGTTCGGGTCGATCAGCGCGTACTGCTCGACGCTGGTCGCTCCGTGCCCGTCGGTGAACTTCGCCGGCGTGCCGGGCTTCGCCATCCAGCGGCCCATCTGCGCGTACGTCAGCCCGCCGGTCCCCTCGAGTGCGTGGATCCGCATGTAGCCCGCGAATGCGCGCGCCTCGTCACCCGTGTCGATCTTCTTGCCGGCCACGGCGACGCTCGGGTAGTCGATCGTGTCCGGCACCCCGGCCTTCTTCGCCTCGGCGCGGATGGCCGTCGGCGTCATGTCGGGCGAGCCGACGATGTACTCCTGCTTGAGGCTTTTCTGGACCGTGTCGCGGCCGTTGATGCCCACCACGATCGACGTGATGCCGAACGCGATGAGGATCACGGCTGCGACCACTCCGCCGATCTCGAACAGCTTCCTCATCGTCTTCTCCTTCCGTCGCGGCCGAGGCCCTTGAGCTGCCTGCGACCTTGTGGCCGCAGTCTCCGCGCGTCCGGC
>JBKPFI010000327.1:0-12329 GCA_046728775.1 Actinomycetota bacterium
GAGCTCCGCGTCGGGTCGATCGCGATCCGGGTCCTGCACACGCCCGGCCACCGGCCCGAGCACTGCTGCTTCCTCGTCGAGGGGCACCTGCTGAGCGGCGACTCGCTCCTGATCGGCGACGCCGCGCGGCCGGACCTCGCGGTCGAGGCGAAGGAAGGCGCCGAGGATCTCTTCCGGTCCCTGCGGCGCCTGTCCGAGCTGCCCGAGGCAACCGAGGTCGATCCAGGCCACGTCGGCGGCTCGCTCTGCGCGGCCGGGATCAGTTCTGACCGAGTCTCGACGATCCGCTCGGAGCGGCTCACGAACCGGGCGCTTTCCTACTCCGACGGGCGCGAGTTCGTTGCCGACTCGGCCGCGATCTCGACGCCTCGCCCGCCGACCGTCGAGCGCGTGGTAGCGCTCAACCGCGGCCCGTTCCTCGCCGCGCAGCCTCCGCTCCGAGAGGTCGAAGCGGTGCAGGGCCAGCTGCTCGACGTGCGGCCCGCGAGCGTGTTCGCGGGCGGCCACGCCGCCGGCGCCGTCAACGTGCCGGTCTCGGGCTCGTCGTTCGGGACGAAGGCGGCGTTCGTCGTCGACCACGAGCGGCCGATCACACTCCACGCCCGCACGCGGGAAGAGGCCGAGCTCGCGGCCCGGCGGCTCCACGCCGTCGGGCTGCTCGAGACCGTGGGCTACGCGCTCGAGTTGGAGACTCCGGAGCGGCTCGAGCCGATCACGGTCGCCGAGCTCGAGGCGCTGCTCGCCGACGACGCGGTCGACCTCCTCGACGTGCGCGAGAAGGACGAGCGCGATGAGGGATACATCCCCGGCAGCCGCCACATCCCCTACCGGCTCGTTCGCGCCTACCGCGAGGAGCTCGTGAACGGACGGCCGGTGGTGACGATCTGCGAAAGCGGAGCGCGCGCGGCCGTCGCCGCGAGCGTGCTGACCGCGGAGGGCGTGAACGCGCGTCCCGTGCTCGACGGCGGGATCGAGGAATGGCAGCGGCAGGGCCACCCCCTGACCGCCTTCCGCCGCTGCGGGAACTCAGGCTGACTCGGCGAGCAGCGCCTGGCCTTCGGCGGCCCAGGCGGTAGCGCCGAGCTCGGCGAAGACCGGAAGCGCCAGCCTGAGCTGCCGGTCGGCCTCGGCCCGGTCGCCCGCGGCCGCGGATTGCCCGGCCGCCTTCAGCCGCGCGTAGGCCTCGTCCGGAACCGAGCCGATCTCCGCATAGAGCGCGGCCGCTGCGGCGAACTCGTCCGAGAGCACTCGCTGAGCCGCCTCGTGCCACGGCGTCCGGCCGACGGCGTGCTCCAGCGAGTCTTCTAGGTCGTCGGCTCTCGCCAGCTCCCTGAACACCCACGGCGCGTCGACGTACTCGAAGGGCTGCCGAATGCTGGTCGACTGCCACGCCCGGACGACCTCGTCGGCGACCGTGTTCGCGCCGGCCCGGTCGCCCGCGGCGAGCCTGGCCCGGGCCTCGAATACGAGCATCGGGTTCAACGCCTGCGGATCCCTGATGGACCTCGCGAGCGCGGTTGCCCGGCGCGCCTCCGCAAGGGCGGCTTCCGTGTCTCCGCGCGCGATGGCAATCACGGCGCGGACGTAGCGACAGCCGCCTTCCATGTAGTGACCGGAGGCCTCGAATCGGCCGATGAAGTCGTCGGCAGTCGCGAGCGCGTCGTCCCAGCGTCCCTGCCAGTAGCAGTGGATGGCATGCTCCGCCTGCAGCCAGTCGATGAAGCTGACCGCTCCGAGCCGTTGGGCCAGGATTCGGCCTTGCTCGAGTAGCTCTCCGCCCCGGCGCAGGTCACCGAGGACGGCCGTCATCCAGGCCAGATTCGCCGCTGCCGAGGCCTGCTCGTGAGAGTTGACCGCGGCCGCGATCGCCACCGCCTGCTCGAGGTCCTCGAGCCCGCCGGGGTCGCCCATGCAGACCCGCCCAACGCCGAGCGTGTTGAGGTTCCGTGCACGGGCGGCCTCGAGTCCGAATGTCTCCGCCAGCCGTAGCGACTCCGAGCCGAGCTCGACCGCCCGCTCGAAGTCGTCGGCCATCATCAGCGCCCGGGCGAGCTCCTGGAGCACGAACGCCTTGGCGGGCGAGGGGCCGCGCGCGTCGACGAGCTCGCGGGCGCCTTCGAGATGCTCGAGCGCCCGGTCATGGTCGCCGCGGTTCACCCAGATGCTGCCGAGCCGGGCCTGGGCCTCGGCGGCGGCCTCGATGTTTGCCGCCCGGAGCAGGCCTTCGGTCGCACCCTCGAGCACCGCGTCGTCGAGGGCGACGTCGTCGACGCGGGCCCGCGCGTAGGCCAGAAGAAGCTCGGGACGCTGCTCATCGGCGGACGGCCAGAGCTCGAGCGCCGCTTCGTACATGCGCGCTGCCGCCGGAAGCGCTCCGAGCGCGAGCGCATGGTCGCCCGCGTCACGGGCCGCCAGCCGTGCCCGCCCTGCTAGGTCGGCGGTCTCCTCCCGGCCGGCGGCACGTCTCAGCCGCAGGGCCTCGAGGTAGTGGTGAGCGAGCATCTCGGCGTGATCCTCGGGACGGCCGAGGGCGTCGATCCATGCCGCCGCGCGCTCATGGCGCTCGGCTCGGGCGCCACGGGGGATCTGGCCGTACGCGACGTCGCGCACGAGCAGGTGACGGAACGCGTACTCGTCCTCGCCGCCGACCGACGAGCGCCGCTGGCGGCGGATGAACTCCTTGCGCTCGAGCGCGTGCAGCAGTTCCTCGGCTTCGCCTCGGCCGACGCCGCTCACCGCGCAGGCCGCTCCGCGCCAGAACACCTTCCCGAGCACCGCAGCGTCCTGGAGAAGCTGCTTCTCACCGGCCGGGAGCCCGTCGAGGCGCGCCGCGATGATCCCCTGCACGTTCTCGGGCAGCGGCAGGTCTTCGGCGCGCGGCGCCTCGGCCAACAGGCGCGCGAACTGCTCGGCGTAGAGCGGGTTGCCGCCGGCGCGCTCGAGCAGCGACCGCTGCAATTCCGCCGGGAGGACGGAGCGCTCCAGCAGGCCGGCGAGCAGCCGCGCCGTCTCCTCGTCCGAGAGCGGCGAAATCGAGAGCGTGAGCGCGTTCGGCTTCCCTCCTCCCCAACCCGGGCGCCGCTCGAGCAGCTCGGGCCGGGCCGTGCAGACGACCAGCAACGGCACGCCGGTGCTCCAGTCGACGAGGTGGTCGACGAAGTCGAGCAAGTCGTCATCGGCCCAGTGCAGGTCCTCGAAGACGAGCACCGTCGGATGCTGCTCCCCGAGCGCCTCGAGGAAGCTGCGCCACGCGGCGAAGCGCTCGGCTCGATCGCCGCCGGGCTCGCCGTCCGTGTCGAGCCCGACCAGCGGGCGCAGATTCTCGAGCAGCCGCTCCGGGCTCTCGGCCTGCAGGGCCGCGACCGCCTCCGCAAGCTTGCGCTCTGCCGCCTCGGGCGGGTCGGTGTCCAGGATCCCCGCGTGCGCCTTCGCCATCTCGGCGAGGGCCCAGTAGGTGACCCCGTCGCCGTACGGCAGCGAGCGGCCCTGGCGCCAGGTATAGAACACCTCCGGATCGGCGTCGGCGAAGCGCTGGAGCTCGTACACGAGCCGGCTCTTGCCGATCCCTGGGACGCCGACCAGTGTGACGAGCTGCGGCGCGCGCTCCTCACGCGCACGCGCGAGGGCGTCGGTGAGGAAGTCGAGCTCCCTCCGTCGGCCGACGAACGCCGCGCCCGACTGGACGACGTCCACGCCGAACCGCGACCGCGCCTCCAGCGCTTCCCAGACCGCAACCGGGTCGCTCTTGCCCTTCGCCTGCACCGGCGCCGCGTCGCGGTAGTCGATCGCCTGCCTGGTGGCCCTCTGCGTAGTCGCGTGGACGAGCACGCCGTTCACCGGCGCCGCGCTCTGTAGCCGGGCCGCGGTGTTGACGACGTCGCCTGCGACCATCCCCTCGCCCTCTGTGGGCGCGGCGTCGAGCGTCACGAGCGCCTCCCCCGTCGTGACCGCGATCCGAACCTGCAGCCGTCCGTCTTCCACGATCGCGTCTCGAATGCTCAGGCCCGCCCGCACGGCGCGCTCGGGGTCGTCCTCGTGCGCCACGGGAGCACCGAAGACCGCCATCACGGCGTCGCCGAGGAACTTTTCGACGGTTCCGCCGTGCCGCTCGAGCTCGCTCCTCAGCTGCGCGTAGTACGGCGAGAGCGTGGCGCGTACGTCTTCGGGGTCGAGCTTCTCCGCCTGCGAGGTGAAGCCGACCAGGTCGGCGAAGAGGACGGACACGACCTTCCGCTCCTCTCGCGCGGCCGCCCGCGGTCCATCCTGCAGCTCGGTGCCGCAGCCCGAGCAGAAGCGCGCATCGTCGGCGTTCTCGCGGCCGCACTGCGGGCAGGCGACCACGGTTACCGCAGGCGCTCGACGGTGTAGCCGAGGCTGCGCAGCGTCTCGAGCAACACCGCGCAGTGGTGCTCGTCGCGCATCGCCAGCGTCAGCTCGACCTCGCTCTCGTAGACCGGCACGTCCATCCCCTCGCGGTGGTGGTCGACCGAGATCACGTTCGCCCGCTCGCGCGCGACGAGCGAGAGCAGCTTCAGCAGCTCGCCGGGGCGGTCGTGCAGGCGGCTGCGCACCACGAGGTAGCGGCCCGCGGAGGTGAGCCCGTGGCGCATGACGGAGATGAGCACCGTCGGATCGATGTTCCCGCCGGAGAGGACCGCCACGGCCGGCCCCGTACCTCCTGCCTTCCTGGCGAGCAGCGCGGCGACCCCGACCGCGCCCGCGCCCTCGACGACGAGCTTCGAGCGCTCGAGCAGCAGCAGGATCGCCTGGCTGATCTCGTCGTCGTTGACGCTGACCAGGTCGTCGAGCACGTACTCCAGGATCCGACCCGTTCGCTCGCCGAGCTCCTTGACGGCGATCCCGTCCGCGATCGTCGGCCCGTCGAGGCCCGCCTGGACGCCGACGATTCGGAGCTTCGGGTTGACCGCCCGCAGCGCGAGCGCGATGCCGGACGCGAGCCCGCCGCCGCCGACCGGGATCGCGACCGTCTCGGCCCGCGGCACCTGCTCCGCGATCTCAAGGCCGATCGTGCCCTGGCCGGCGATCACCTTCTCGTCCTCGTAGGGATGGACGAACGTGGCGCCGGTCGTCTCCGCGTACTCGAGCGCGGCCGCCAGCGCATCCTCGAAGGCCGCACCGACGAGCTCGGCCTTCGCGCCGTAGTTCTTCGTCGGCTCGACCTTCGCCATCGGCGCGTCCTGCGGCATGAAGACGGTCGCCTTGACGCCCCCCTCGCGCGCGGCCCACGCGACCGCTTGGCCGTGATTGCCGGCGCTCGCGGCGACGACGCCCGCGCTCCTCTCCGCCTCGGAGAGCTGGGCGATCTTGTTCACCGCCCCCCGGACCTTGAACGAGCCCGTCCGCTGCAGGTTCTCGGCCTTCAGCACCAGCTTGCGCTCGAGTCGCCGCGAGAGCGTCTCGGTGCCGTAGACGGGTGTCACGCGCGCCACGCCTTCGAGGCGCGCCCGCGCCGCCTGGATCTCCTTCAAATCCGGTGCGGTCTTAGTCGCCATCGGCGGATAGTCCTGTGTTCGCCGGTGCCAGACTGAAGTCAGGCACCGGAGAGTTTGAATACTTTCCCCAGTATCTCCCGGACAGCCGAGAGCGGGTCCAGCTTCCGACTCTGGACCTCGTCCAGCAGCCGGCGCAGCTCCGCGTCGTCGGCGACCGCCTGCTCGAGGTGAGCCTTCGCCCGCGCCGAGGCGACCGCGAAGACCTCGCCGGCGAGGTTCTCGCGGCGGCGCTGCTCGAGTAGCCCCTCGGCCTCGAGGAACCCGCGATGCTCCTCGACCTTCTCCCACAGCTCGGGCACGTGCTCCGCGCGGAGCGCCTCCGTGAGCACGATCGGCGGCTTCCAGGCCCGGCTCTTGTCGAGCGAGAGCACCGAGCGCACCTCGTTCAGCATGGTCTTCGCGCCCGGGTGGTCGAGCTTGTTGATCGCGATTACGTCGGGGATCTCCATGATCCCGGCCTTGAGTGCCTGGATCGAGTCGCCCGACCCGGGCATCAGCACGAGCACGATCGTGTCCGCGATCCCGATCACCTCCGTCTCGCCCTGGCCGGTGCCGACGGTCTCGAGGAAGACGAGCTCCTTCCCGGCGGCGTCCAGCACGAGCATCGCCTGGAGCGTCGCCTCGGCAAGCCCGCCGAGATGGCCGCGGCTGCCCATCGAGCGGATGAACACCTCGGGGTCGAGGAAGTGATCGGAGAGGCGGATCCGGTCGCCGAGGAGCGCGCCTTTCGAGAACGGGCTCGACGGGTCGACCGAAATCACGCCGACAGAGCAGTCCTGGTCGCGCACGTGCCGGACGAGCGCGCTGATCAGGCTCGACTTGCCGACCCCCGGCGGGCCCGTCACGCCGACGGCGTAGGCGCGGCCGGTCTCCGGGTAAAGATCCCGAACGACGTCGTACGCCAGTGGCTCCGAGTTCTCGACGAGCGTGATTGCGCGTGCGAGCGCACGGCGGTCGCCGGCCCGCACGCCGGCTGCGAGCGACTCGCGCGTGAAGTCGCGGCGTGCAGCCACGGAACGGATGCTAAGAGACGCCTACGGAGTCGGGTCGGCGGCGTGCGCGGCGACCCGGACCGGCTCGGGCTCCGGCTCGGCCTCGGTCTCTGGGCGGCCGTGCCGCTCGGCGCTCCGCGCGAGGGCGAGCCCAACCACTCCCGCGACGGCCGCGGCAGCGGCGGCGGCCGCCCACACCCAGCGCGGGCCGAATACGTCCGTGTAGTGCCCGGCGATGATCATCCCGAGCATGAGCATCGCGACGTTCGTGCTCATCAGAACGGCGAAGGCGCGGCCGCGGAGGGAGTCAGGCGCCCCACGCTGGACGAGAAGCGCATTGCAGACGACCGCGGCACCGTTCCCCGCGCCCGAGACGACGACGCAGGCCGCGGCGACCCAGACCGTCGGCGAGGCGGCCGCCAGTCCGATGCCGACCGCCATCAGCCCGAGCGAGGCACCGTAGACGTTCGATAGGCCGCGCCGGTCGATCCATTGGCCCGCGAGGTAGGAGCCGACCGCGAGGCCGACGCCCGCGCAGCCCATCATCAGGCCGAGCCCGAAGCGCCCGGCGTCGAAGGCGCGAAAGGCGAGCCGCACCTCGGCCACGTTCACCGCCGCGTTCGAGAACATGGCGACGTTCCACGCGATCAGGACGGCAAGCAGCGCGCGCGAGCGGACGGTCAGGAGGAAGCCGTCCTTGAGGTCGGCCCAGTGGCCGCGGCTCGCGGCCGGCGCCGCCTGCAGGCGCTGCTGCGGGATGCCCCACAGGAACGCCGCCGAGACCAGGAAGGTGGCCGCGTTGAACCAGTAGGCGGCGTCGATCCCAGAAGCGGTGACGAGCACCCCGCCCGCGACCGAGCCGAGGGCCCAGGTGAGGTTGTCGACGGTCTGCAGCAGCGCATTTGCGCGCGTCAGGTCGGCCTCCTGCACGAGGTTCGGCAGCCCGGCGTAGACGGCCGGCCGGAAGAAACCCGTCGCGGTCCCCGCCACCGCCGCGAGCGCGACCACCTGGGCCGCGCTCGTCGTGAACGGCAGCGTCGCAAAGACACCGAAGCGCACGAGGTCCGAGCCGATGATCAGCCGGCGGCGCGAGAGTCGGTCGACGAGCGGCCCGACGAGCATCCCGATCGCGAAGGTGGGCAGCAGGTCGGCGATCAGCAGCGCCGCGACCCACGCAGACGACTCGGTGCGCACCCAGACGTCCACCTCGAGTGCGACGAGGGCGAGCCACGTGCCGGCGCCGGAGCCCAGCGTCGCCAGGAACAGACGGCCGAAGCTCGGCTCGCGCCGCAGGAGCGCGAGCGGGTTGCCGGGTCGGGGGGGACGGCCCATCGACCCTTCGAACCGTAACACCGAAGGCGGGCCTCGAACGAGGGGGTTTTTCGGCCGTGTCCCGCTTGGTCAGGCCGTTTGCGAGGCAGCGAGCACGCGCGCGAGCACCTCGGCGAGGTGATCGTGGTCCTGCTGAGTGCCGACCGTTACGCGCACCGCGCCGGGTGCGCCAAAGCCGTGCGTCGGCCTGACGATCACGCCCTCGCGGAGGAGCTGCTCGAAGAACGGGCGCGAGTCGTCGCCGACCTCCGCGAACAGGAAGTTCCCGACCGCGGGTCCGGCCGGGTCGAGATCGTGCTCGCGCAGGATCCGCTCGAGCTCCTCTCTGCCACGCGCGTTCTCGCGCTGTCGCCGCGCCAGCTCCTCGGGCGATTCGAGGCTCGCCAGCGCGGCCTCCTGGGCCGGCGTCGTAATGTCGAACGCGCGGCGGACCTTGCCGATCGCGGTCACAATCGGCGCCGGCGCGAGGGCGTAGCCGACGCGCAGACCGGCGAGCCCGTAGATCTTCGAGAACGTGCGCAGGACGACGACGCGGTGGCCCTGCTTCAGGTGGTCCTCGACGCCGTCGGGGTAGTCCGGGTCGTCAATGTACTCGGCGTACGCCTGGTCGAGGACGGTGACGACGTGGTCGGGCACGCGCTCGAACCAGGCAGCGAGCTCGGCCCGCGTGTTGGTAGTCCCCGTCGGGTTGTTCGGCAGGCATAGGTACGCGATCTTCGTGCGCGGCCCGATCGCGCCCAGCATCGCCTCGAGGTCGTAACGGCCGTCGCGCAGCGGCACCGTGCGTGGCACGGCGCCGAGCTTGCGCGCGTCGATCACGAAGCTCGGGAACGAAGGCCAGCCGCAGACGATCTCGTCCCGCGGGTCGAGCGCGGCCTGGCTGAGGCAGTCGACGAGGCCGTCCGAGCCGGCGCCGACGGCGACCTCCTCGAAGCGCACGTCGAAGCGCTCCGCCAACGCGGCGCGGAGTCGGTAGGCGCCGCCGTCCGGATAGCGGTTCAGCTCCGCGATGGAGCGCTCGATCGCCACGCGCGCCTCGGGGAAGGGACCGTACGGGCCCTCGTTCGACGCGAGCTTGACGACCCGCTCGAGCCCGAGCTCGCGCTGCACCTCCTCGACAGGCTTGCCGGGCTCGTAGGGCACGAGGTCGTTGACCGCGGGCCTGAAAAAGCTGTCCGCGATCTCTGCGAGCCGCCGCGCCACTGCCCTGAACTCTACTCGGGGAGCCAGCCGGGCCGGTAGCGGCAGCGCTGGAATCTCGGGAAGCGGCGGTACGCCTCTTCCGGACGGGTCGTCTCCTCCTCGACCCCGGCTTCGTGCGCGAGCGCGAGCTCATTCACCGGATAGACGATCCCCTTCCGCCCGCCCCGGGCGCCGACCGCGAGTACAACCGACACGCCGCTTCCCGCGCCGAGGATCATGTGCTCAGTTCCGCCGGGGCAGTTGAAGAAGTCCCACGCCTTCAACTTCCGCTCTTGGCCCTCGACGAGCAGCAGGCACTCGCCGGAGAGAACGAGGAAGCCCTCCTGGGCGCGCTCGCGGTGGTAGAGCCCGATCGGTTGGCCCGGCTCCAGGATGCTGACGTTGATGCCCAGCTGCCAAAACGGGCGTTTGCCCTCGAAGTCGCAGTAACGGCCGAAGTGGCCCGCGTCCCGCCAGCGGCTCTCGCGCGCGTTGATCACGAACCAGCCGTCGCCGTCGGCCACGAGGCCGTACTTGGTCTCGCGCAGCGGGATCTCCGGGACGGTCATCGCGCCCGAGCATACGCGTGCGATCGGCGGCTCTCCGCGGGTCGCCGCCGCCTCACGCAATAGCATTCGCCGCGCATGAGGATCGGGGTGCCGAGAGAGACCGCCGCCGGCGAGCGGCGTGTGGCCCTCGTCCCGGATCTCGTCGGCAAGCTCGTGCCCGAAGGGTTCGAGGTGCTCGTGCAGCGCGGCGCGGGCGAGGCTGCCTCGTTCCCGGATGCCACGTACGAGGAGGCCGGAGCGCGGCTCGTCGACGGCTGGGCCGACGCGGACGCGGTCGTGAAGGTGCAGAAACCGAGCTCGGAGGAAGCCGCGCAGCTGCGCGAGGGCGAGGTCTTGATCGGCTTCCTGCAGCCGCTCACCGACCGGGAGGGCATCGAGCGCCTGGGGCGGCAAGGCGTGGTCGCCTTCGCGATGGAGTCGATCCCGCGGATCACGAGGGCGCAGCCGATGGACGCGCTGTCGTCGCAGGCCACCGTCTCCGGTTACAAGGCGACGCTGCTCGCGGCCGAGCGCCTGCCGAAGTTCTTCCCGATGCTGATGACGGCCGCTGGAACGGTGGCGCCGGCGAAGGTGCTGGTGCTGGGCGCGGGGGTCGCAGGGCTTCAGGCGATCGCAACCTCGCGGCGGCTGGGCGCGGTCGTGACCGGGTTCGACGTGCGGCCCGTCGTGCGCGAGCAGATCGAGAGCCTCGGCGCGAGCTGGCTCGACCTCGGCGTCGTCGGCGAGGAGACGGAGGGCGGCTACGCACAGGAGCTCTCTGAGGAACAGCAAGGGAAACAGCAGGAGGAGCTCGAGGCGCGGCTGCCGGAGTTCGACGTGGTGATCACGACGGCGCTGATCCCCGGCCGGCCGGCGCCGCGGCTGATCCCGGCCAGCGCGGTGCGCGCGATGCGGCCAGGGTCGGTCGTGGTCGACCTGGCGGCCGAGGCGGGCGGCAACTGCGAGCTGACCGAGCCCGGAGAGGAGGTTGTGCGCGAGGACGTGACGATCGTCGGCTTCACGAACCTGCCGAGCTCGATGCCGTTCCACGCGAGCCAGCTGTACGCGCGCAACGTGGTGGCGCTTCTGAAGCATCTGGCGCCCGAGGGCGAGCTCGCGCTCGACTGGGACGACGAGATCACCGCCGGCGCGTGCGTGACGCGGCAGCAGGAAGAAGTGCCCGCGTGAGCGATTGGCACGGAACCGTCACATCCGCGTCACACATCCGTGCGCTGAATCTCGCTAGCGTCAGCGCCGAGGGCGGCGGGACTTCAGACCCCACCCTGGGTGGGGGAACGGGGTTCACGCGTGACACTTCTACGGTCGTCGGCGCGTCTCGTGCGGTGGTCGACGCGCCCCGGGAGCGCGGCGCGCGGTGAGCCACGGCCAGCTGCTCGTCTTCGAGATCACGATCCTCGTGCTCGCGATCTTTCTCGGGTTCGAGGTCATCTCGAAGGTTCCGACGCTCCTGCACACCCCGCTGATGTCCGGCACCAACGCGATCCACGGAATCGTGATCGTCGGCGCCATGCTCGTGATGGGCGCCGGTCACAAGGACACGCTCACGTGGGTGATCGGCTTCGTCGCGGTCATCCTCGCGAGCGCGAACGTCGTCGGCGGCTTCGTCGTCACCGACCGCATGCTCGAGATGTTCAAGCGACGCCGGCCCGAACGAGCGCCCGCGGGCGACGACGGCAAGCCGCCGGCGCAGCAATGAGCCGTACGACGACCGACCTGCTCTACCTCGTCACGATCGTGACCTTCATCCTGGCGCTCCGCTTTCTCTCCAGGCCCGACAAGGCCCGCTGGGGGAATTGGATCGGCGCGCTCGGGATGCTCCTCGCGATCGTAGTGACCTTCGCGCAGGACGAGATCGTCAGCTACTGGGGAATCGCGCTCGGAATGGTGATCGGCGGAGGCTTCGGTGCGGTCGCGGCGCGCCGGGTGAAGATGACCGCGATGCCGCAGATGGTGGCGCTGTTCAACGGCGTCGGCGGCGGCGCGGCAGCGCTCATCTCGTGGGCCGAGTTCCACAACAAGGTGCCCGCCGCCGGCAACCTGAAGCTCGACATCGGCATCGCGATCATGCTCTCCGCGCTGATCGGGTCGGTCTCGTTCGCGGGCTCGATGGTCGCCTTCGCGAAGCTGCAGGAGTTGATCCAGGGCCGGCCGATCACCTACCCCGGCCAGCAAATTGTGAACGGGTTCGTGCTCGCCACTGCGGTAGCGGCAGGGATCTCGATCGCAGCGGGTGGCGAGGAACAGTGGTTGATGTGGGCGCTACTGGGGTGCGCGGCGTTGTTCGGCGTCCTCTTCGTGCTCCCGATCGGCGGGGCCGACATGCCGGTCGTGATCTCCCTCCTCAACGCCTTCACCGGGCTCGCGGCTGCAGCGACCGGCTTCGAGCTCGAAAACAACGTCCTCATCGTGAGCGGGATGCTCGTCGGCGCCTCGGGAACCCTGCTCACGCTATTGATGAGCCGGGCGATGAACCGGTCGATCGCGAACGTCCTGTTCGGCGCCTTTGGTCAAGTCCCGGCGGGCGCTGCCGCAGCGGCCGCGAGCGACGGCGGCAGCGTGCGCTCCGCGAGTGCCGAGGACGTCGCCGTCATGCTCGCGTACGCCCACAAGGTCGTGTTTGTCCCGGGTTATGGCCTCGCAGTGGCGCAAGCCCAGCACGACGTGCGGCAGCTCGCCGACCTGCTCGAGGAAAAGGGCGTCGAGGTTTCGTACGCGATCCATCCCGTCGCCGGCCGCATGCC
>JBKPFI010000314.1:0-4529 GCA_046728775.1 Actinomycetota bacterium
AGATGCTGGAGGCCGCCGCGCCGAGCTGAGGAGGTCAATATTGGTTCCGGACCTACCCTGGGATCAGTCTCGGGCACAACGAACTGCTAGGGGATCCAGATGGCAAACGACGAGACGAATGCTTCCAAACTGATAGACGAGAGGATTGGGGAGCTGGGCGATTGGCGCGGCGAGACGCTCAGCAAAGTGCGAGGAATCATCAAGGAAGCGGACCCCGATGTCGTCGAGGAGTGGAAGTGGGTGAAACCCACAAACCCGGGAACACCGGTCTGGTCCCACAATGGGGGTATTTGTACTGGTGAGACCTACAAGAACGTGGTCAAGCTGACGTTCTTCAAGGGTGCTGCTTTGAACGATCCTTCAGGTCTCTTCAACTCCAGCCTCGAGGGGAAGGTCAGGCGTGCCATCGACATCAAGGAAGATGACAAGATCAACGAAGATGCACTGAAGAGCTTGATTCGCGAAGCCGTTGCTCTGAATCTAAAAAGCAAGTGACATTGCGCTTGAAAATACTCGCCAGTTCCTTGGGCGCTCACCAGGACCCGGACATCCTTCTCGTCGAGACGATGCTGGCGCCGCCGCCGCTCGCTGACGCGCGGCGCTCGCTCGAGTACTGGCAGGGCCGTCGGAAGGCACTTCCCGTCTATCGGTGCCGAGCCCGGCGGGAGGCGAGAGAGATGGCGGCGCGCTGGGAGGCACGCGTTCGGGCGGCCGAGCGGGTCCGCTTCGAGGCGAGCGTCGTCGGGCGGATCCTGAGCGCAATCGGCCTTTCGAGGCTGATCCTGCTGCCGCTGCCGCTCACGAAGCGGCGGCTCATCGTGTTCGCGTGGGCGCTCGTGCCGCGGAAGATCAAGCTCGTCGCCGGCGGGCTCGTGGCGGCGTGGCTGATCGTCGCGCTCGCCGTCGTCGCCACCGCAGCCGCGATCTTCGCCGAGCTCGCGTAAGTCGAACGCTTGCATCGCTCCCTTGCGCGGAGGATGCTTTCGCCCATGGCCACCGCTCGTCCCATCGTCTTCGCGAGCGACTTCGGGCTTGCGAACGAGTGGGTCGGGGTCTGCCACGCGGTCATGGTGGGCGCGGCGCCACAGAGCCCGATCGTCGACCTGACGCACCTGATCCGCCCGCTGGAGGTGCAGTCCGGGGCCCTCGTGCTCGCGGACTCGATGCCCTACATTCCCGGAGACGCGGTCGTCCTGGGCATCGTCGACCCGACGGTGGGCAAGGACCGCGAGATCGCGATCCAAACGAAGTCGGGGCGCTACCTCGTCGGCCCCGACAACGGCCTGCTCTCGCTCGCCTGGGAGGCGGCCGGTGGGATCGACACGGTCTTCGAGGTCAGTTCGCCCGACGTCGTCCACCCCCCGCGCGCGGAATCGTTCCGCGCGCCCGACACGCTGTGTCCGGCTGCGGCACACCTCGCGTGTGGCCGGCCTGTCGACGAGCTAGGCGCCGCCGTCGAGCCGGAGAGCCTGAACGTGCTGATGCTGCCAGAGCCGGAGATCGTGGACGGCGAGGTCCGTGGCGAGGTGCTCGACTTCAACCGCTTCGGGAACATCCAGCTCAACGTGCGGGAAGCGGATCTCGCCCGCGCAGGGCTGGACGATGCGGGCTGCCTGACGATCAGGGCGACGTCCGCGTCGGCGGAGGCCAGGCGCGGACGAACCTACGCCGACTTCGCGGCCGGCGAGTACGGCGTGATCTTCGACGAGCGGGGCCGGATGGAGATCGTCCGCGGGAATCCGGAGAGCGCCCTCGAGGGCCTCGGTCTCTCGCCCGGGCATCTGGTCTGGATCAGCCGCTCGCGGATGCCCTAGGTAACGAGCTTCGCCATCCAGAGCTCGTCGACCGGACGACCGTCGACGACGAGCGCCTCGCGCCTCGTGCCTTCGACCTCGTACCCCGTTTTTCGGTAGAGGGCGACCGCCCGCTCGTTGTGGGTCATGACGGTGAGCTCCAGCCTGTGAATGCCGTGCGCCCGGGCCCACGCCTCGAGCTCGGTGAGCAAGCGCCCGCCGAGTCCCCGGCCTGCGTAGCTCTGACGGATGGCGATGACCACGTGGGCCGTGGGGCGGTTGCGCCGGAAGCTGCCGCCTCTCGCCTCGACGTAGCCCGCGAGCTCTCCGCCCGTATCGGCGACGAGCACGACCGCGTTCGGCCGGGCGGCGACGGCGCGCAGCTCCTCGGCGAAATCGGCCCGGTCGCCGTCCGCTCGTCGGGCTCGAGGAGCATGAAGCTCGTCTCCGGATCGACCGCGCGCTTCAGCGCCAGCAGCGCGCCTGCATCGCTCTCCGTTGCCTCTCGGACGAGCATCGGCCGTACGTTAAGCCGACGCGCAGGAGTCTGACTTTCAAGGCAGAATGGACGAGGTTCATGAGCGAGCGGAACCTGGCCGGAGAGCTTGCCCTCCTCGCCACGGAGGTGGATTCGCTGGCGAAGTCGCTCGTGCAGGCGAGGGTGGAGGCAGCCCGCGAGACGGAGCGTCGCAACCGCGTCGAGGCCAACGCCGAACAGCTGCGCGAGGAGCTTGCGCACGCGAAGGAGCGCGCCAAGGTCGCGGAGCGCGAGCTCGGGAAGCTCAGCGCCTCGAGCAAGGCGACCGAGCACAGCGCGCAGACGTACCAGCACGAGTTGGAGACGCGGCTCGAGGATGCCCAGCGCCTGAACGAGCAGCTCCGCCAGGAGGTTCAGCGGAAGGAGCGCCAGCGCCGTGCGCTCGAGGCCAACCTGCGCCAGGTGATGGAGAACCTGCGCAACGCTGCGCAGGAGGCGCACGGCTCGGGGGTCGTCGCTCCACCCGTGCACGCGGAAGAGGCGACGCTCGTTCCGCCCGCCCGGGATATCGGCGGCTGGTAAGCCGCAGAAGTAGCGTCCTCGGCGCACCTCGCTAAGCGCGTTGCGGCGCGAATGTGCCGCCGCAAGATCTAACCCGGGGGTCGTTGCGCGCGGACCGCCCGTAGGAAGAGAATGGCGTGGAACCCTGGCTCGTTGCGGGAGAGGCCAGGCCGGCCGAAGGAGGTCAGTTATGGCAACCGCTGCAGCCGAAGCGCCCACTTCGGTCGGCCGCCGCTTTTCGGACGGGTTCTACTGGGGCGTCGCCACCTCTGCGTACCAGATCGAAGGCGCGTTGGACGAGGACGGCAAGCGCGTGTCGATCAAGCAGATGCAGACGATCTGGGGCGCGAAGTCGATCTACATCACCGAGAACGGCTGCGGAGCATCGGACCCGGTCGCCGACGACGGCCGGGTCTACGACTCCGACCGGCTGATGTTCCTGCGCGCGTGCCTCGGGCAGCTCCAGCGGCTCTACGTCGACTTCGAGACCCTGGAGCGGACGCCGAAGCTCAGCGCCGAGTGGTTCCGCGAGGCGGCACGGCAGAACGCGGTGGTCTGACCCGAATGGAGCAGCGCGAAACACTCGCCTGGCGGCCCGAGCGGATCCGGCTCAAGCCGCTGCAGCTGCTCGTCTCGTGGGTGATCACCGCGGCCGCGCTCGGGGTGACCGCCTGGATCTTGCCCGGCGTCCACATCTCCGGCGTCGGCGCTGCGTTCGTCGTCGCCGTCGTCATCGGCGCGGTGAACGCGGTCGTGCCACCGCTGTTCGCGGCGCTGCGGCTGCCGCTCACGCTCCTGCTCGGCTTCGTGCTCACGCTGCTGCTGAACGCGGTCGTCTTGCAGGTCGCGGACGCCCTGCTCGACGACTTCGACATCGACGACTTCGGGTGGGCGCTCCTCGCCGCAATCGTGATGACCGCCGTCGCGGTCGTGCTCGAGGTCCTCTTCTCCGCGAACGACGACGATTCGTACGCGCTCCAGGTCGTCCAGCGTGTCGCGCGGAAGCAGGGCGGCATGACACAGACGGACGCGCCGGGAATCGTCTTCCTGGAGATCGACGGGCTCGCGCTGCCGGTGCTGCGGCGGGCGATGCGCGACGGGAGCGCCCCGAACATGGCGCGCTGGCTCGCCGACGACACGCACCGCCTGATCGAGTGGGAGCCGGACCTTTCGTCCCAGACAGGGGCGAGCCAGGCGGGGATCCTGCTCGGCTCGAACCACGACATCCCCGCCTTCCGCTGGGTCGAGAAGGAGACAGGGACGATGATGACGTGCTCGGCGCCGGAGGACTGCGCGCGGATCGAGCGCGAGCGCGCCACCGGGAAGGGTTTGCTCGTCGACGGCGGGGCGAGCCGCGGCAACCTCCTATCGGGCGAGGCGGAGGCGGTGATCCTCACGGTGAGCCGGATGGAGGAGGAGAAGCGAGCGAACCCCGGCTACCGCGCCTTCTTCGCCAACGCGTTCAACGTTTCGCGGGCGCTCGTCCTCTTCGGCTGGGAGCTGATCCTCGAGTGGACGGCGGCCCTCCGCGCGAAGCGGCGCGACGTCCGGCCGCGCGGCCACCGAGGCGGCATCTACCCGTTCATGCGCGCGGCGATGTGCGTGATCGTTCGCGACCTGATCGTGTACGGCGTCCTCACCGACATGATGCGCGGGCGTCCCGCGATCTACGCGACCTTTTCCAGCTACGACGAGGT
>JBKPFI010000209.1:0-3121 GCA_046728775.1 Actinomycetota bacterium
AAGCGCCAGGTGCTGCGCAGCTTGGCGGCAGAGAGGATCCGCAGGCGCACGAGCGCGAGCACGAAGACCGGTACCTCGAACGCCAGCGCCACGCCGAGGAGCACGAAGCCCACGAAGCGGTAGTAGTCGCGCGCCCGGATCAGGATCGTGTAGTGGGTCGAGTCGAAGTTCGTGAGGAAGTGGATCGCGGGCGACAGGATCACGAAGTAGCCGAACGC
This sequence comes from Actinomycetota bacterium, assembly GCA_046728775.1. Classification (GTDB taxonomy): domain Bacteria; phylum Actinomycetota; class Thermoleophilia; order Gaiellales; family Gaiellaceae; genus AC-32. The sequence goes on from JBKPFI010000209.1 coordinate 219, forward strand.
GACGCCGCCGAGCCCGAGCACGGTCGCCAAGGCGACGAGCACCACCATCGAGCGCTGGCGCTGCTCCTCGAATGCCGGGGCGAGGAAGGCCCAGACCTGCCAGAAGACGATCGGCAGCGCGAGCAGCAGACCCGCCCAGAGGCTGACGAACATCGACGTTGCGAAAGGCTCGATCGGGCTGAACGTCGCCGGTTTCTGAAGGCGGTCCGGGAGGGGTCGGTTGAGCCAGTCGAGCAGCTGGCCGTGGAAGGCGTACGCGACGCCGAACCCGGCGCCGAGTGCGATGAGGGAGATGATCAGCCGCGCCCGCAGCTCGCCGAGGTGCTCGACAAGCGTGGCCTCCTCGCCGTGGCGAAGGCGCCGCGGAAGCACGCTCACCTTCCTAGGACGACGAAGAGGGGGGCTGGGGTCGTTCGCCGGGCTCGGAGCGGGGCGGCAGTTCGGCCTTGTCGTCGTCCGAGCCGCCCGTGATCGAGTCCTTGAACTCGCGCATGCCCTTGCCCAGCGAGCGGCCGATCTCCGGCAGCCGCTTCGGCCCGAACACGAGCAGCGCGACGATGAGGATCACGATGAGCCCGGTGATTCCAACCTCCGGAAGCATGCTCGAAGCGTAGCGCGTCTTTCCATGGGTATGGACCGGCCATGGCGAAGAAGCCCCTGCGCGAGCAGGTCCTCGTCGTCACCGGAGCCTCCAGCGGCCTCGGGCGCGCGATCGCGCGGCTTGCGGGCGAGCGCGGCGCGAAGGTGGTCGTCACGGCTCGCAACGAGGACGCGCTCGCCAACTGCGTCGCCGAGGTCCAACGGGCCGGCTCGGAGGCCCTTGCCGTCCCGGGCGACGTCACCGACCAGGCGCAGGTGGAGCGCGTGGTGGCCGAGGCGGTCGAGCGCTTCGGCCGCATCGACACGTACGTCGCGAACGCGATCGTCACCGTGTACGCCGAGGCCGAGCGGCTCGAGCCCGAGGAGCTGCGGCGCGTCTGGGAGGTGAACTTCTTCGGCGTCGTCTGCGGCTACTGGGCGGCGCTGCCGCACCTGCGCGAGAGCAGAGGCACGTTCCTGCACGTCAGCTCCGCGCTCGCCTACCGCGGCATCCCGCTGCAGGCCGCCTACTGCTCGACGAAGGCAGGCCTGCGGGCGTTCATGGAGTCCGCACGGGTCGAGGAGCAGAAGGCGGGCTCCGGCGTTGCGATCTCGCTGGTCCTCCCGGGGGCGATCAACACGCCGCAATTCGACCGCGACCGGCAGAAGATCGGCTTCCAGCCGCAGCCGGTGCCGCCGATCTACCAGCCCGAGCCGGTCGCGGAGGCGACGCTGCGCTGCGCCGAGCACCCCGTCCGCGAGCTGCCGATCTCGTGGGGCGCGCAGAAGCTCCTCTGGGGGCAGAAGCTCTCGCCACGAGCCGGCGACTGGGTGCTCCGCAGGAACGGCTGGAAGGGCCAGCACACCGGCGAGCCGAAGCCCCTCGGCGCGCCCGACAACCTGTTCGATACGCTGCCGGGAGACCCGGGCGCGCATGGACGCTTCGAAGAGCGCGCGCGCGGATCGACCATCTGGACACGCCTTCGGCTGCTGGTCCCGAAGGGCTGAACTAGCTAGCTAGCATGACTTGGACATGGCTCTGCTCGAACTGAAAAACCTCCACGTCGCGCTCGAGGACGGCACCGAGATCGTCAAGGGCGTCGACCTGGCCGTGGACACGAATCAGATCCACGCGGTGATGGGGCCGAACGGGTCCGGCAAGTCGACCCTCGCCTACGCCCTGATGGGCCATCCCGCGTACGAGATTACGGAGGGGCGGATCCTCTTCGACGGCGAGGACGTGACGGAGCTCGAGGCGGACGAGCGCGCCCAGCGCGGCCTCTTCCTCGCGTTTCAGTACCCGCACGCGATCCCGGGCGTCACGGTGACGAGTTTCCTGCGCTCCGCGCTGAACGCGATCCGCAAGGCACGCAACAACGGCGAGGACGACCCGGTGAAGATCCCGGAGTTCCGCAAGGACCTGCTGGCGGCGATGGAGAACCTGAAGGTGCCGCGGGAGCTGGCGCAGCGCTACGTGAACGACGGCTTCTCCGGGGGCGAGAAGAAGCGCGTCGAAATCCTGCAGATGGCGATGCTGAAGCCTCGGATTGCCGTGCTCGATGAGACCGACTCGGGCCTCGACATCGACGCCCTCAAGACCGTTGCGAACGGCGTGAGCGAGCTGGTCGGCGAGGAGACCGGCGCGCTCATCATCACGCACTACCAGCGGATCCTCAACTACGTCAAGCCCGATTTCGTGCACGTGTTCGTGAACGGACGTATTGTGGAGGAGGGCGGCGCTGAGCTGGCTCACAAGCTCGAAGCCGAGGGCTACGAAGGCTTCGGCGCAAACGGAAGGAGAAATGGCAGCAACGCCTGAAACCGAAGTCGTCGCGAAGATTCGCAGCGACTACAAGTACGGCTTCCACGACGCCGAGAACTACTTCTACAAGTCGGGTCGCGGGCTCTCGCCCGAGCTCGTCGCGAACATCTCCGAGCACAAGAACGAGCCGGAATGGATGCGCAAGTTCCGGCTCAAGTCGCTCGAGTACTTCCGTGCGCGCCCGCTTCCGACCTGGGGCGGTGACCTGACCGGGATCGACTTCGAGAACATTTACTACTACATCCGCCCGACCGAGAAGCAGGCCAACTCCTGGGAGGACCTGCCGCCGGACATCAAGGACACGTGGGACAAGCTCGGGATCCCGGAGGCGGAGAAGAAGTACCTGGCCGGCGTCGGCGCGCAGTACGAGTCCGAGGTCGTCTACCACAAGCTCCAGGAGGACCTCGAGTCGCAGGGCGTGATCTTCCTCGACATGGACAGCGGCCTGCGCGAGCACGAGGAGCTCGTCAAGCAGTACTTCGGGACCGTGATCCCGCAGAAC
>JBKPFI010000385.1:0-6578 GCA_046728775.1 Actinomycetota bacterium
GGCTAGCTCCGGCCGACTCGGGCGCTAGCCTCGGCGCGTGGCCGAGTGGATCGACCTGCTCGATCCGACCGAGGACGAGCTCCGCGCTGCGCTCCAGCGTGACGTCCACGAGCGGACGCTGGCGCAGCTGCTCCGCCCGGCTCGCCACGACGACGAGCCTCGTCCACGGCTCGAGACCCAGGACGGCTACGTTTTCGGCGTCTTCCTCGTCCCCATCGCCATCCGCGAGGAGGATCGAGTCTTCTACCAGGAGCTCGATCTCATCGCGACACGCGAGCGGCTCGTCACCGTGCGCAAGAGGCCCGAGCTCGGCCACCCTTTCGATCCGCGTCCTGCGCAGGAGTCGGTGCGCGTCGGAGGCGACCAGCGCGTCGGCTTGATGGTCTACCGGCTGGTCGACCTGATCGCCGAGTACTTCCTCGACCTGGTCGACGCACTCAACGACGAGATCGACGAGCTCGAGGACGGGATCGAGCGGTGGCCTGCGAGCCAGACCCGGGAACGGATCTCGCAGCTGCGACACGATCTCCTGCATGTACGACGAACGGTGGCGCCCACACGGGACGCGATCAGGCGCGTCGTCGATCGCCGCGTCGAGACGGGGCGTCGAGGTCAGGTTCTCCCGCGGGAGATCGAGCTCGACTTCGCGGACGTCTACGACAAGCTGCTCCGAGCAATGGACGGGCTCGAGCTCTCGCGCGACCTCCTGGTCAGCGCGCGTGACTACCAGCAGGCCAAGATCGCGAACGACCAGAACGAGGTCACGAAGAAGCTGGCGGTGATCGCGTCGGTGCTGCTGCTGCCGACCTTCATCGTGGGTCTCTACGGCCAGAACTTCAAGAACATCCCCGAGCTCGGCTGGAGCTTCGGCTACTGGTGGAGCTGGGGCTGGATCGTGCTCACGACCGTGCTGCAGCTCGCCTTCTATCGCTGGCTCGGTTGGATCGGCGGCGCGCCTCTCCGCCCGCCCGGGCTGCCGCCACTGGCGCGGCTCGATCCGCGCTCGCTGGCAGGCAGAAGAGAGCGGCCGGCCAAGGGCAGCTAGCTACCATCGCCCCCGGTGCCCTACTTCATCTGTCCGAACTGCAAGGACCGGTCGATCGACCATGACCGGCACGAGGGGCTGACGCAGCAGGCCGTCTCCTGCCACCGCTGCGGCTTCGGCTTCCTGTTCGAGCTGCTGGAGGACTACTATCCCGCCCCCAACACCGGCTTCGTCGTCTGCGACCAGGAGGCGCGCGTGCTCGCGTGTGGGCGCGAGGTGTTCGAGCTTTCCGGCTACCGCGAGCAGGAGTTGATGGGGCGAGACGTCGTCGAGGCGCTCGGTCTGTCGGGCTTCGACGGCGAGAACCCGGCGAAGGTCGCGCTCGAGTGGGGCGTGCGGCGCATGGGCCAGAAGCTCGAACTGCGGTCGCGCGTCGGGAACATGAAGCCCGTGACGGTCGACTTCTTCCCCGCCTACGACGAGGACGGCGGCTTGCTCGTCGGATTGACGCCGAGATGAATCCGCACGCAGCGGCTCTGTCCTCCTAGACCCTAGTTAGCCGGCCGCGTGGGCAGAGCCCGTGCGGCCTTCAGGTCGGCGCCGACAAGCGGCGCCTTAGGCCGCGCTAGCCAACTCGCTCTCCAGCCAAGCCTGGAATTCCGCGACGGCGTCGAGCGCAGCTTCGAGCTCGCGGAGCTCCGCTCGCACGCCGGCTTCGTCAATCGCCCCGAAGAGGCCGAGCGATTCCAGCCGCTCGATCGCGACCTGCGTGAGCTCGGCCCGCGCGCGCTTCTCGATCGCCGCCTGTCGCAGCCGCGAACGAGCGCGCTCGGCCCGCGCCGCCAGGCTCGCGGCCTCGCCCGCTAGCGCATCCGCGTAGATCGCGAGGTCGACGCCGCGCACTCCTCGAGGCTACGCGCTGGCCTGCGACGGAACCGTGCCGACTTCGACACGACTTGCGGGACAGAGGTCGTTCAGGACGCAGGCCTCGCAGCGCGGGGCTCGCGCGAGGCAGACCCTACGGCCGTGCCAGATCAGCAGGTGGGGGAAGACGTTCCAGGACTGCCGCGGCACGAGCCGCATCAGGTCTCGCTCGATCTTGACTGGGTCTTCCTGGCGCGTGAGCCCGAGGCGCTGGGAGAGCCGCCGCACGTGGGTGTCGACGACGATGCCCTCGGCCTCGCCGCGCTCGGCGACGACGACGTTCGCGGTCTTGCGCGCGACGCCCGGGAGCCGCAGCAGGTCGTCGAGGCGGTGCGGCACATCGCCGTCGAACTCCCCGAGCAGCATCGCCATCGTCCCGCGGAGCGCCTTCGCCTTCTGGCGGAAGAAGCCCGTCGGCCGGATGTCGTCCTCGAGCTCCTCGAGCGGCACCGCGAGGTAATCCTCGGGCCGCCGGTACTTCTCGAACAGCCGCTCGGTGACGCGGTTGACGTTCACATCCGTCGTCTGGGCGGAGAGCATCACGGAGACGAGCAGCTCGAGGTCGCTGCGGAACCGCAGCGCGATCATGGCGTCGGGGTGCTCCGCGAGCAGTCGCTCGATGATCGGGCCGATCCGTGCGCGCTTGGGCCCGACTCGCCGTCGCGCTTCGCGGACGTAGCTCCGCACGATCAGGCGCCGTGTAGGCGCGGGCCTGCGCAGACGAGGTCGAGTGCGGGGCAATCGGCACACACGAACTCGTCGGGCGTCGGACGAAAGTCGTTCGCCTGGATCTGCGCGATCGCCTCCGAGAGCTCGGCCTCGAGCGCCGGGACGTCCTCGAGCTTGTAACAGTCTGTTACTACCGCGTCCGGCCGCTCGAGGAAGTGGTAGACGACCTCGACCTCTTCGGCGCCCGCACGGAAGCATGCGAGGGCATAGACGAGCCGCTGCAGGCGGTAGTCGCGGGCGACGATCTCCTCCGGCACCAGCTCACCACCCTCGGCGTCCTCGAGCGCGTTCGTCTTGTAGTCGAGCACGATGGCCCTACGGCCTCCAGGATCACGCGCGAGGACGTCGATCCGGCCGTGGAGCAGCACGCCGTCGTGCTCGAAGGCGAACGGCAGCTCGGCGACGGCGCCGTCGAGGCGGGCGATGCGCGCGCCGAGCTCCGAGTCGCAGTACGAGCCGACGAAGCCGCCGATGCGCTCGACCTCGTCGTCGGTCGCCGCCGGGTAGCGCGCCCGCACGAGCTCGGCGAGATCTTCGGGCACCTGCGGCGCGCGCAGGTCGACGCGCTCCAGCAGCGCGTGGACCGCGTCGCCGATCTCGGTCGCCGCGAGCCCCTCGGGCCCCGGTCCCAACCCAGATGCGTGGGCCGGTCCCAGGCCCACGACCCGCTCCGCGAAGTACCGGTACGAGCAGCGCGAGAAGAGCGAGAGCGCGCTGTACGAGAGGCGCCGGACTCGGTGAAGCGGCGGCGCGGGCACCTCGGCGAGCGGCGCGAGCTCCGGGGCCTCGAGCGCGCCGCCGCCGTTCTCAGAGGCCTGGAACAGCTCGAGCTGCTCAGCAGCCGGGGCCGCCGCCCCCGGGAGCTCCGGTGCGGGTGTGTACCGGTCGAGCCGGATGAGCACGCGCGCGCCGCCACGCTCGAGCTCGAGCGGGCCGTCCACAGGCTCGCCCCCGGCGAGCTCGCTGGCCTCGAGACGGTCGAGCACCCAGCCGATGGGCGTCCCCGCGTCCGCCCCACGCTCGCCGATCGCGCCGGAGACGATCAGCCGGTCGATCGCGCGCGTCATGGCGACGTAGTAGAGCCGCCGCCTCTCGGCCTCCTCCGCGTCCTGCTCCGCGGCCCTGACCGTCTCGTACTCCGGCGTCGTCAGCCGCTTGCCGGTCTCCGGGTCGGCGACGCGGAAGCCGAGCCGTCCGTCCGGAAGGCAGAGGATCTCGTCCGCGTCGGGCCGTGCGCGGTCCCGCCCGGCGTCGGCGACGACCACGACCTTGAACTCGAGCCCCTTGGCCGAGTGGATCGTGAGCAGCCGGATCACGTCCGTGCCCTCCTCCTCGGCGACGGCCTCGAGCTCCGAGGCGCCGACGGCGTCCTGTTCCGCCACGAAGCGCACGAAGCCCTGCACGTCCGGCCCGCGCAGCTCCTCGTACGAGCGCGCCAACCGCGCGAGCTTGCGCAGGTTCGCGTAGCGCCGCCGGCCGTCCCACTGCGCGAGCACGGCGAGGTCGTAGTCGTGTTCGGAGACGATCTGCTCGCACAGCCGCTCGAGGCTCAGGGTCGAGGCCTGCGCCGCGAGTCGGTCGAAGCGCTGCTTGAATGCCTGGAAGAGGCGCTCGTCTCTGGCCGACAGCCCCTCGGGAAGGTCCTTCTCGAGCCCCGCGAAGAGCGGCCGCTTGGGCGCGGCCCGGCGCAGCAGGACGAGCGCGTCGTTCGAGACTCCGACGAACGGCGAGGCGAGCACGGCCACGAGCGCCTCGTCGTCGTAGCGGTTGTGCAGGAGCCGCAGGTATGCGAGCAGGTCGACCACCTGCTGCTGGTGGTAGTAGTCGCGGCCGGTCGCGCGGAAGGTCGGCAGGCCGGCGGCGCGCAGCTCCTCCTCGTAGAGCCGCGCATCGGTGCCTGCTGCGAAGAGCAGCACGATCTCGCCGGGAGCCGCCTCGCCCGCGTCGACGAGCGCGCGGAGCCGCTGGGCGATGTGCCGCGCCTCGGCGACGCGCCAGTGGACGCCCGTCTCGGCGTAGCTCTCCTTGTCGGTGACGAGCAGCTCCACGGCGGGCCCGAAGGCCGGGTCCGGGAAGCGACCGGCCGCGGCGAGCGGCTGGAACGTCTCGCCGAAGTCGGCTGCGAAGAGGTGGTTGATCACGTCCAGCACCTCGGGCCGCGAGCGGTAGTTCTGCGTCAGCGCGAGCACGCCGCCGACCTGGTCGCGGCGCTCGCGGAACACCTCCACGTCCGCGTGCCGGAAGCGGTAGATCGCCTGGAATTCGTCTCCTACGAAGAAGAGCTCGCCGTCGTCGCGCGCCAGCAGATCCACGAGCTCGCACTGGAGGCGGTTCGTGTCCTGGAACTCGTCGACCATGATCGAGCGGAAGCGCCAGCTCTCGCGCTCGCGGATCTCGTCGTGCTCGCGCAGGAGACGGCGCGCCAGAAGCTGCAGGTCCTCGAAGTCGAGCGCCGACTCGCGGTCCTTCGCGTTGCGATAGGCCGCGTCGTAGGCGAGAAGGAGCTGCTGCAGCTGCTCGCGGTCGCGCGCGGCGAGCGCCTCGAGGGCGGCCTGCTCGACCGCACGCCTGGGCTCGTCGAGCGCCGTGGAGACCTCGCCGAGGTCGAGCAAGCCCTCCGAGCCGGGCGGCGCCTCGAGGAAGCGCAGCAGCTCCTCGTCTCCGGCCTCCGCGGCGGCGGCGCGGAGCTCGTCGACGCGCTCGGCGAGGCCCGGGTCTCGCGGCGCGCCGAGCTGCAGCTCGAGCCCGGACGAGCGCAGGGTCTCGTGCACGCCCGTCAGCATCCGCCGCAGCCGCCGGCGGCCGTAGGAAGCGAGCAGCCGGAGGCGCTCTTCGTCGTCGCCACAGAACTCCTCGAGCGCCGCGCGGAAGGCCTCGCCGCGCAGCACGCGGCCCTGGTTGTCGTCGAGCACGCGGAAACGCGGGTCGATCCCGGCGGCGAACGGGTGAGCCCTGAGCAGCCGGTGACAGAACCCGTGGATGGTCGAGATCCACGCGGCGTCGAGCTCGCGCGCCAGGTCGTGGCGCCCGAGCTCCTGCAGCCGCCGCCTGATCCGGCCGCGCAACTCGCCTGCGGCGCGCTCGGTGTAGGTGATGACGAGGATCGAGTCGACGTCGAAGCCGCGCTCGCACACCGCGCGGCAGAAGCGCTCGACGATGACCGTGGTCTTGCCGGTCCCGGCCCCGGCCGAGACGAAGACGACCCCAGGCTCCTCGATCGCCCGCAGCTGCTCCAGGTTGGGAGCCTCGACCGCGCTCACGAGCGCCTCACCCGGCACATCGGCCACAGCTCGCACCACTGCGGGCAGGAGCCGCGCTTCGGGTCGTGCCGCACGTCGCCGGCACGGATCCGCGCCACCGTCGCGCGCGCGTGCTCCTCCGCGCGGTCGATCTGGCCCCAGAACGCCTCCTCGTCGACGTAGTCGTTGCGCGGGAAGCCTGGGACACCGTCGTCGCGAGCGCCGGCCCGCAGCAGCCCGCGGGCGCGCCCCTCGCCGCCGAGCGCCTGGTAGATCCCGCCGAGCGGCTCCATCCCGACGAGGTCGCGCAGCACAAGCATGTAGAGCGGGATCTGCAGGTGGAGCTCACGCTCGATCTCGGCCGCGGTGTGGGCGGTGCGGCCGGACTTGTAGTCGACGACGATCCCCCGCGCGCCGAACGGGTCGCGGTCGATCCGGTCGATCTTCCCGGACACCGTGAAGCCGCCGAGGTCGAGTCCGCGCTGCAGCTCCGGCGCCGAGCGCTCGGAGCCGAAGGAGACCTCGAAGCGGCTCGGGACGAGCGGCGACGGCGACTCGGCCTCACGGCGGACGAGCTTCTCGAGATCGCGCGCAAGACTCTCCTCGAGCTCGCGCCGCTCCAGCTCCGGCACGTCGATCCGGACGTGCGCCTGCAGCGCGTCGTTCAGGCACTCGCGCAGGAAGGAGAGGGCGTCGTCCAG
>JBKPFI010000159.1:0-3353 GCA_046728775.1 Actinomycetota bacterium
ACGGACGCGCCGGGCCCGAGCTGGCTCAGGTTCGCCAACAGCCCATCGAGGGGCGAGGCAACAGCCGCCCAGCCGGCGACGAGGCCGACCGCGCCCGCAGGCAGCGCGACGGCCACGGCCTCGATCACCGCCGCCGCGACGACGGCGCCCGGCGACGCTCCCAATGCCCGCAACAGCCCGAGACCCTGCAGACGCCGCTGCACCTCGGCATTCGCAGACGCCGCCAGCATCGTCCCGGCCACGACCAGCGCGACCACCGAGAAGGCCACGAGCAGCGCGAGCACGATCCCGGCGGCCTGGCCGATCAGCACCCTCAGGCCCGCCCGCGTCGTAAAGCGCAGCCCCTCGACCCCGAACGCGGCCGAACGCGCCTGGGCCAACGTGACGTCGACGAGCCGCGGGTTTGCCAGCCAGACCAGCGCGGAGTTCACCGTGCCGACCTCGTAACCCGTGATGCGGGCGGCGTCGCGGTAGCCGAGCCAGATCCGCGGCCCGCCGGCGAGCGGAAAGGCGACGTTGTCGGGCCCCACTGCTAGGCCGACCACGCGCAGACGCTCCACGGCGCCGTCGCCCGAGAGCTGGAAGCTCGAGCCGACGCGCAGGTGCCAGGAGCGCGCGAGGCCCTTCTCGATGACGGCCTCGCCGGACGCGGCGAAGTCTCGCCCGCCGACGAGCGCGTAGCCGCGAGGGCCGTCGCGGCGGCGGCCGATCACCGTGGCGTCGTTCTCGTAGCGTCGACCGGCCGTGAGGAAGACGTGCGCGACCTGGAGCCGGTACGAGGTCGCCCGGACATTGGCGAGGCTCGAGACGACCCGCTCCACGTCGGAGCGCAGCTCGGGCTGGAAGGTGGCGAGGATGTCCGGCAGCTGCGCGCGCCCCGCGGCCCGGTGGAAGCCGGTCGACAACCCATATGCGACGGTGACAGAGGCTCCGAGCATTGCCGCCGCCGCGGCGATCCCTCCTGCCGCGAGGAGCACCCGGCCCCGGCGCACCCGCAGACGCGCCAGCGCGTAGGCGAGGACAGCCCTCATCGCAGCCGGCCACCCTCGAGCCGGAGCACGCGGTCCGCCTGCCGCGTCGCCTCGCGCTCGTGGGTAACCAGCAGCACCCCGCGCCCCTCGTCTGCGATCGAGCGCAGCAGCGCCAGAACGGCGGCGCCCGAGTCGGCGTCGAGGTTCCCGGTCGGCTCGTCCGCGAGCACGAGCTGCGGGTCGTTCACGAGCGCGCGGGCGATCGCCAGGCGCTGTTGCTCGCCGCCCGAGAGCACCGCCGGCAGGCGCTCGGCCGCCTCACCGAGGCCCAGACGCGCGACGAGCTCCACGCCGCGCTCGAGCGCCGGGCCGCGCCCGTCGAGCCGAGCCGGCAAAAGCACGTTCTCGAGGCCGGTCAGCTCGGGCAGGAGATGGAACGCCTGGAAGACGAAGCCGATGCGGTCGCGGCGCACCGGCGCCAGGGCGCGCTCGGACGCGAGATCGAGGCGCACACCGCAGACCTCGACGACACCGCTGTCGGCCCGGTCGAGCCCGCCGACGATGTTCAGCAGCGTCGACTTCCCCGATCCCGACCGTCCGGTGACGGCCACCAGCTCGCCGGCGCGCAGCTCCAGGTCGAGCCCGTCGAGCACGCGCAGCGCGGCGCGGCCCTGACCGTGGACCTTGACCACTTGCCGCAGGCCGGCGACGAGCCCCACGCGACCAGAGTGCCAAGAGCGCTCGGCGTCGGCCAGCCCGAGTAGGATCGTCGCCAGAGAGGTCGTCGCCAGGGAGGAGCCACATGGACGTGATCGCAGGGATCGACGCGGCTCGGGAGCGGTGGAACGTGCTCGAGCATCCGTTCTACACGCGCTGGGAACAGGGAGACCTGACGCGTGACGAGCTGGCCCGCTATGCCGGCGAGTACCGCCACGCGGTGGTGGCGCTCGCCCGCGCGGCGCGAACGGCGCAGCTGCACACGGACGAGGAGGCGCGCCACATCGCCCTCTGGGACGAGTTCGCCTCCGAGCTCGGCACGGAGTCCGTCGAGCCGCTGCCGCAGACCCGCTGCTGCGCCTCGGCCTGGGCGGCCGCCGCTGACCGGCTCGGCGCCGCCGCGATCCTCTACGCGATCGAGGCCGGCCAGCCCGCGATCTCCGAGACGAAGCTCCGCGGCCTGGTCGAGCATTACGGCTTCCGCGACGACTCGCCGGCGGTCGAGTACTTCACCGTCCACGGCGAGCGAGACCACGAGCACGCCGCAGAGGCCCGGGCCGCGCTCCAAGGAGCCGACGACCCGCGCCTCGTCGGCCTCGCCGAGGCCGCTCTCGCGGCCAACTGGGCGCTCCTGGACGGCGTCTCGGCCGGCTAGACCTCCGGCTGCTGCTCCAGAACCTCGCGCGCACGGGTGAGGTTCTCGGCGTGCACGAGGATCTCGTGCGGCCCGGCGTCGCTGGCCGACGCGTCCGCGATCCCGACCGCGAAGTTCGTCCGCTGCGTGATGCAGGGGATGCCCTCGGTGCGCAGGAGCGCGCAGATCACCTCGGCCTCCTGCCCGGAGCCCACGACCTGCAGTAGCGCCAGCTCGCTCATTGGTTCAACCGGAACGGTGGGTACTCGTCGGTCACGAGCACGAACGCGTAGCCGATCACGCGGTTGCCCCAGCGGATCACCCCGACCACGAAGTCGAACAGACCCCGCGGGAAGCGGCCGGTGAAGAGGATCGCGAACCACGCGAGGATCACGCACACGAGGCCGGCAAGCCACAGGAAGAGCAGCACGATGTAGTGCGGGATCGCGAGCAGCCACTTCACGAGCGGCAGCCAGCGGTTGAGGCCGCGCAGGGCGTCGGGGTAGGGCATGTCCAGCTGCACCGACTGCCGCTCGTCCGTCGACGGGTAGCGGTCGTCCAGCAGGGCGAGATACGCGAAGACGCGGTTTTGGAAGCGGAGCAGCTCGAGGTTCCAGTCGAACCACCAGCGCGGGTACTTCTGCCGGAAGAGGATCATCAGCAGCGGGCCGAGGAAGAGCAGCCCTGCTGTGGCCGCGCCGAAGTGCCAGTAGTGGCCGTACTCGTAGCCGGAGCTCTGCTCGCCGCCCAGCGTGGCGAGCACGATCACGATCGGGATGGCGACGATCAACCTGAAGGCGGTCGTCAAGCGGTTCAGGTCGCGGTCGGGATAGTCGACCCCGAACTGCACCGGATAGGGCCTCTCGCCGGTGATCTGGCTGCCTGCCTCCATCGAGACACCTCCTGCTCTCGGAAGCGTCGAAGCTTAGGTCAGCGCAGACGGGGAGGCCCCGGGGTGCCCGGGCGCGCCCCCAAACTCCTCCCCCGGGTGGGTCGTGGGTGGCGCCCGGCGTAACCGTTGCGGGGATAGC
>JBKPFI010000288.1:0-3765 GCA_046728775.1 Actinomycetota bacterium
CCCGCCCGACTCCGCCAGCGCCTCGCGCAAACCAGCAGGCGCGGCTCTCAGAACCTCGTCCACGCGCGGTTACGCTGTCGGGCATGCCGGACGACACCCTCGACGTCGTCTTCGTCTGCACTGGCAACCAGTTCCGCAGCCCGCTCGCGGCGGCCGTCTTCGAGCGCGAGGCGCGCGGTCGAGCCGTACGCGTCTCGTCGTGCGGCACCTCCGCGATCGAGGGCAGCGCGGCGTTCGCGGAGGCGGTCGACCTGATCGAGGAGCTCAGTGTCGACCTCTCGCAACACCGCAGCCGCCGGCTGACGAGCCTCGCCGACGGAGACCTCGTGATCGGCTTCGAGCGGCATCACGTCGAGCGCGCGGTCGTGGAGGGGGACGCGCCGCGGGCGCGGACGTTCACGCTGCCGCAGGCGGTCGAGCTGCTCGAGGCCTCGCCGACGAACGGAAGCCCGCGGGAACGGCTGGCGGCGCTGCGGGCGGGAAGCGTCCTCGAGGCACCGGAGGTCGAGGACCCGATCGGCCTGCCGACGCGCAGGCAGCGCCAGATCATGGCCGAGATCGACGACCTCTCCACGCGGCTCGCCCGGGCACTGTTCGACTAGCGTCGCCTGGCCTCCCAACGGTCGAGCGTCTCCGCGGCCGAGCCGGCCCAGCCCCCCTGCTCGTCGATCCAGGCGAGCAGGCGCCGGTAGAGCCGGTCGAACCCGTTCGCGAGCCGAGGGTGATGCTGTGGCGGGTGCCACAGGATCGCCACCGCCCCGCCGTGCTCGGCGACGGGCTCGAGCGCGGCGATCGCCGCCTCGTAGGCCGCCTCCGCGCCGAGCGCGAGGTAGCGTTCCTCCGAAAGCGTCGCGTCCATCACGGCGAGCGGCAGCTCCCACGCGCCGGCTTTGCGCCGCTCCGGATCCCAGAGCCGGTAGGGGTACGGCGTGCCGGCGCGCAGGCCGGGCAGCGAAGGCCAGCCGATGCTCGAGTCGTAGCGCAGGCCCGCACGGCGGAGCTCCGCCGCGAGCCGCGCGGGGTCGCTGCGCAGGTAGTGGTGTCGCAGGCCCTGCGGCGAGTCGAGCGCCTGCGCCTCCTCGGCGATCGCGCCCGGCCGCTCGCGCGCGCGGTACGACGCGTGCAGCGCGACCTCGAGCCCGGCAGCCCTCGTTTGCTCGAGCGCCGCGGCCAGCGCGGGCCGGTAGCGCTGTGGGTTGCCGTCGTGCGGATCGTGCTGGCGCGTGAGGAAGAAGCAGGTCGAGCCGCGCCCGCCCTCGGCCTCGAGCATCGCCTCCAGCGGGTACGCCGGGTCGCGTCCACCCAAGGCGTCGAGTGCGAACGACATGGCCTCGCGCAGCCGCCGCCGGGAGCGATGCACGACCGCGCCGATGAGCTTCCGCCCGGCATTGGCAAGGCCGCCGCCGCCGAGGAGGTCGACGTCATGCGTCAGCGCGACCAGGAATCGCTCTCCCCCCCGGTAGCCGCGACGCTCGACGCCCATCTTCCGCTCCAGTCCCGCCGCAAGCTCCGCGAGTCGCGGCCCCGGCGGCGCGGCCGGCGGCAGCGGCCGCCCGTGCGCGTCGAGCTCCGCGTCGCGCTCGTGCTCCAGCGTGAGCAGCGCGAAGACCTCGTCGAGCTCGTGCGGCTCTGCCGGGGCGGACTCGTCGAACGGCAGCCCCCGCGCGTCGAGCAGCGCGTCGAGCGCGTACCGCCGCTCCGGCTCCATTTAGTGCCCCTCCAGGCAATACACGCCCGCTTCTGGCCCGCGATCACGCGGCGCCAGGAACCACCCTCGCCCTTGCCAAGGCAACCAGCCTTGGCCGCGGACGAGTGCGGCCCCTGGCTTGGCGCTCGCGACCCAGAAGCTAGACAGCATTACCCGGAGGGGCACTAGCGCGGCCGCAGGGCCGGAAAGAGGATCACGTCGCGGATCGTCTCGCGGCCGGTCAGCACCATCGTCAGACGGTCGATTCCGAGCCCGAGCCCACCCGTCGGCGGCATCCCGTAGGAGAGGGCCTCGACATAGTCCGGGTCGCCCGGCTCGCCGCCCTCCTCCCGCGCCTGCTGCGCGAAGCGCTCGGCCTGCTCGTCCGGGTCGTTCAGCTCGGTGAACGCGTTGCCGAGCTCCATGCCGCCGACGAAGTACTCGAACCGCTCGACGATCGCCGGGTCGTCGTCCGTCGCGCGCGCGAAGGGCGAGAGCTCGACCGGGTAGTCGTGCAGGATCGTCGGCTCGACCAGCCCCGGCTCGACGAACGCCGTCAGCGCGTGGTCGACGAGCGCGGCCCAGCTGCGGTCGCTGCTTGTGTCGACGTCTCGCTCCTCGAGCCGCTGCCGCAGGTCGGCCTCATCCCGCGTCCAGAGCCCTTGCCCGTCGAGCGCGTCGAGCAGCTTGAGCCGCCGCCACGGCGCCTTCAGGTCGACCTCGTGGCCACGGAACGTGACCGTCGTGCGGCCGAGCGTCTCGTGTGCCACCGTCTCGACCAGCTCCTCGATCCGGGCCATCGTGTCGCCGTAATCGGCGTAGGCCTCGTACCACTCGACCATCGTGAATTCGGGCGCGTGCTTGTAGGAGATGCCCTCGTTGCGGAAGTCCTTGCCGAGCTCGTAGACGCGCTCGAGGCCCGCGACGATCAGGCGCTTGAGGTAGAGCTCGGTGGCGATCCGGAGGTAGAAGTCGGTGTCGAGCTCGTTGTAGTGCGTGACGAAGGGATCGGCGAACGCGCCGCCGTAGCGCGGCTGCAGCACCGGCGTCTCCACCTCCAGGAAGCCGTTCTCGTCGAGATAGCGCCGGATGGCGGCGACGATCCGCGTACGCAGCTCGAAGTCGGCCCGTGTCTCCTCGTTCACGAGCAGGTCGAGGTAGCGCTGCCGGTAGCGCGTCTCGGTGTCGGTGACACCGTGGAAGGTGTCGGGCAGCGGCCGCCGGATCTTCGCCAGGAGCTCGATCTCCGAGGTGACGAGCGACGGCTCGCCACGCCTGGAGCGGCCCGGCCTTCCGGTCGCGCCGATCACGTCGCCGAGATCGAGGTCGACATCCTGCTCGACGATCAGCTGGATGCGGCCAGAGCGGTCGAGGAGGTCGAGGAAGCTGAGCTTCCCCATCTCGCGCCGCGCCATCACCCTCCCCGCGACGCGCAGTTGCTGGTCCAGCGTTTCGCCGGGTTCGGCACTCACAGCCGCGGCCCGGACCACGGCGACTTCGGCCCGGTCTGGGAACCGCTTCGGCAGCATTGCCGCCGAGTCTAAGCGGCCTTGATTTCGAGGATCTTGAACTTCATCGAGCCGCGCGGGGCCGCGACCTCGACGGTCTCGCCCTTCTTCTTGCCGATGATCGCCTTGCCCACAGGCGACTCGTTGGAGAGCTTGTTCTCGGCGGGGTTCGCTTCGGCCGAGCCGACGATGCGGTACTCGACAGTCTGCTTGGCGGCAAGGTCGCGCAGGCGCACCTTCGAGCCGACGGAGACGACGTCCTTGGCGACATCCTTCTTGCTGATCACGCGCGCATTGCGGAGCCGCTCCTCGAGCGTGGCGATGCGGTGCTCGAGCAGCGCCTGCTCGTTCTTCGCGTCGTCGTACTCGGCGTTCTCGGCGATGTCGCCGAACTCGCGCGCGGTGCGGATCCGCTCCGCGACCTCGCGGCGCTTGTCGGTGGACAGGTACTCGATCTCCTGCTTGAGCTTCTCGTAGCCTTCTGGAGTGAGGATTACGTCCTTCAACGGGCCTCCTGAAAGAAAAACGCGCGGCGCAGGGGCGCCGTCGCGGGCGGGCATGTTACCTGCG
>JBKPFI010000116.1:0-2298 GCA_046728775.1 Actinomycetota bacterium
ACGTCCAGCGGCTGCGGCTTAGTGTCGAGTCGCCTTCCGCTCGGCATTTCCGCCCCTCGGCCGGAAAGGCGATCGCTGTTGTCGTCGAGGAAGGGCTCGCCGCAGGCGTCGAAGTCGGGTCTATCTCGCTCGGACGGCCGGGCGAGCCGACCCACGCCGCCAGTTTCTTCGCCGGGACCGACGTCCAGGCGCTCGACTGCTCGCCCGCGCTCGAGCTTGCAGAGCCACTGTCTGCGTCCGTGCCCTTCCAGCCCTCCTACGAGGATCGCACGGATGCGCCCGATCGCATCTTTGCCGCCGTCGACGATGCCGCCTACGAACGGCTCGTCACCGCCTGGATCGAGCTGCTTGGAGGCGCCCGTGCGGGCCCCGCCGACCTGCTCCGTCTGCACCACCTGACGCCCACTAACGAGGCCGCCGCACGCCGCTTCCCCGCGCTGCCGGTGCTGGGCCAGCTGCACGGGACGAGCTCGCCATGCTGCGCACGATCGAGGCGGGAGCGCCGCCGGGCTGGCGCTACGCTCAGACTTGGGGTCGACGGCTGTGAGCCTGGGCGCGGCGCTGCGCCCTCTTGGTCGTGCCACCCGGTGCGGAGGCGGATGCGGCCCTCCTGCTCGGCCTCGAGCGGGCGAAGCTTCGCGGCCTCCCGAGCGGCGTCGAGCTCGAGCACTTCTCGCGGCGACCGCTCGCGGAAGACGAGCGACTCGCCTTTTGGCGCCGCTGGCTGGTCGAGCAACCGCGGGGCTGGGACGAGAGCGGACGGCCGGGGAGCATCGCCTACCGTGACGAGGAGCTCGCTCCCTTCCGGGCCGGTGGCCCAGTCTTCCTCTACGTCGGTCGCTACACGGCGGTCAAGCGCCTGTCGCTCCTGATCGGCGCCCACGCGCGTGCGGTCGAGTTGCTTGGCAGGCCAGCGCCGCTCGTGCTGGTCGGCGGCCATCCGGGCGAATGGGAGGGAGAGCATCCGCTCGCCACCGCCCGGAGGATCGGGAACGGGCAGGTCTTCCTCGCCGGCTGGCGCCCGCATGAGGAGCTGCCGCAGGCGCTGAATGAGGCCGAGGCGCTCGTCCTGCCTTCCGTCGCCGAGGCGTTCGGGCTCGTCCTGGTCGAGGCGATGGCCTGCGGGCTACCGGTGATCGCCTGCCGGACGCCTGGCCCGGCGGCGATCGTCGCCGACGGCGAGACGGGTTGGCTGATCCGGCCTGACGACGAGGACGCGCTCGTCGAGGCGCTCGTCAGCGCCGCTCGGAGCGAGGAGGAGCGCCGGGCGCGTGGCCGACGCGCGCAGACAGAGAGCCGCCGATACGGCTGGGCGGAGATCGCTCCTCGGTTCGCGTCCCTGTACGAGGAGCTGCTTGCCTCCCCTCCCCGACAGCCGGTTGCGCCAGGCCGGCGCGCTTAACCGGGCGGAGGGCTCACGCCGTTGACGAGTCGCTCACCGATTTCGCAGCGCTCGCCGAGGATCTCGAACGCGACGGGCAGGCTGTTAGCTCTTCTGGCGAAGCCGCTCGTCGTGCAGTCGTTTGACGGCGTGGTAGAGCGCCCGCAGTTGGTCACTGCCGCCATTCGGGACGTTCAGCGCGTAATAAACGGCCTCCGCTCCGTCTCCGCCCAGGGCGATCGGGTCGTCGGTGTCCTCGATCAGCCGCAGCTCGATCGCATCGGCGACCGGTCGAGCTCCTGCGGCTCCCTCGGCGCCAGGCTCGTGCGCCGCCTTCACTCTCAGGTTCTCCGCCATGAGCGTCGCCGCTCGCTCGTCGAGCAGGTAGGGCTGGCCGGCGACCTCGAACACGACCTCCACTCCGTTGAGCCTATCTCCGCCATGGTGACGGTGCGTTGATGCTCCCGGGCGCGGCGTCTTCTCGCCGCCTGTCGCGATCCTCACCTCTTTGGGGTCGACCTGGGCCGAAGCAACGCGGGCTCCTGGTGCTCGAAGACGACTCCGCCGCCCTTGTGGTGTTGTGGGACTGCCGGTTCCGCGTGGGGTGCCAGGAGCTCGATCGGGCTCTTTCTCGGGCCGCGCGTTCATCTTCGTCGATGAGACCGCCAAAAGCGGGTTGGCCTGCGCAGCGGTGTCGATCACGGCAGCCGTGAGCGGCAATGCCGGCCCGTCCCGTACCCTCCTGGAGGCGTGCCCTGGTACAGGAAGGCCGGCTTCAAGCTCGTCGCAGTGAAGGACGTGCGACGCCTGACCGGTCTCGAGCCGTCGGAGCTCCTTCGCCGGCCGAACACGCAGCGGCTGACGCGCGTTGACGAGAGCGGCGCCCGAGAAGAGTTCGTGCGCGTTCCCGTCGAGCT
>JBKPFI010000232.1:0-5066 GCA_046728775.1 Actinomycetota bacterium
TCGTGGCGGGCTGCCGCCCGGGGGATCTCGAGGCAATGGGCATCACGGCATCCCCGTGCGGCGGTTGCCGGCAATGGCTCTACGAGTTTCGCCTCGACCACGTGACCTTCCGCAACCGCGACGGCGAGGTCGTCACCTACGCGCCGGCCGACCTCCTGCCGGAAACGTGGGAGCTGGACTGAGGGCACTGCGCCCAGGGCGACGGCCTTGCCGTGCGTCGAGCGCCTCGGCGCCGCGGAAGTTGCCGAATCGTCACAAATCGGGGACAGACACGTGCGCCTGTCGGGGGTATCGTCCCCGCCGAGGGCGGCGGGCATGCTTCCCCACCCTGGGTGGGGGTTTGTCCGTTTGAACAGCGGCATCGTCGCCGTTGCGGGGCGGCCTAATGTTGGGAAGTCGACCCTCGTCAATGCGCTCGCCGGGGGCAAGGTGGCGATTGTTTCCGACAAGCCGCAGACGACCCGCCGGCGCGTGACGGGGATCGCGAACGGCGACGGGTACCAGCTCGTGTTGGCCGACTTGCCCGGCTTCCAGCGGCCGCGCGACCCGCTCACGGAGCACATGCAGCGCACCGTCGACCGCTCGCTCGAGGGGATCGACGCCGTCCTCTTCGTCCTCTCCGCCCGCGAGCGCATCGGCGCGGGGGACCGCTTCATCGCGGAGCGCGTCTTCTCCGTCGGCGTTCCGGTCGTGATCGCGCTCAACAAGGTCGACCGCCTCAAGCCGGGCCACATCGCCGAGCAGATGCAGAACGCGGCACGGCTCGGCGAGTTTCACGCGCTCCATCCGGTCAGTGCGTTGACCGGCGACGGCGTGACGGAGCTCCGCGACGACCTCGTCGCGCTCCTTCCCGAGGGCCCGGCCTACTACCCGAGCGAGCAGCGCACCGACCTCGCGCCGGAGGCGCAGATCGCCGAGCTGGTCCGCGAGAAGGCGCTCCAGCTGACGCGCGAGGAGGTCCCGCACGCGATCTCGGTCGAGGTCGACGAGCTGTCCGACCGGGTCGTGCGGGCGACGATCTTCGTCGAGACCCAGTCCCAGAAGCAGATCGTGATCGGCAAGGGCGGCTCCGTGGTGAAGCAGATCGGGACGCGCGCCCGCCCCGAGATCGAGCACCTCGTCGGCAACCCGGTCTTCCTCGAGCTGACCGTCAAGGCGCGGCCGCGGTGGCGCCGCGACGAGGCGATGCTGGAGCGGCTCGGCATTTGACGCAGCTCCTCGTGCTGTTCGACGTGGACGGCACGCTGCTCCTCACCGACGACCCGCTCGCCGGAGCGGCGCTGCGCGAGACGGTCGAAATCCGCTTCGGCGTCGAGCTGCCCGGGGACGCGATCGAGCACGTCGACCACCGCGGCCAGACCGCGCTCCGGATCGGGCGGCTCGTGCTGCGCGACGCCGGCCTCGAGGATGACGAGGTCGACGAACGCCTCGGCGCCTGGTGCCGCGAGTTCGGCGCGCACTACGTCGCGCTCCTCGCCGACGCGGATACCACCGGCTGGCACGTGGCGCCCGGCGCGCGAACGGTCCTGGAGCGGCTCGCCCGAGCCGGTCATCGGCTCGCGCTCCTGACCGGGAACCCCGAGCCGATGGCCCGCGCGCGGATGGAGCGGCTCGGCCTCGAGCGCTTCTTCCAAGCAGGGCAGGGCGCCTTCGGCTGCGATGCCGAGTCGCGCACGGAGCTGATCGAGCTGGCCCGCGCTCGCGCGGGCGGCTGGCCGCGCGAGGCGACGGTGGCGGTCGGCGACACCGAGCGCGACGCGACCAGCGCCGGCGGGGCGGGCATCCACTACGTCGGCGTCGGCGCAACGGGTCTCGCTGCCGCCGCCGCGCGGCTGCTGGGCCGGTCGGCCTAGACTTCGAGCATGGCGCAGGCGCCCGCGCTTCCGACCGGCTTCGAGCTCCCGCTCGAGCCGAGGCTGCCGCGGATCGGATCGATCGACCAGGTCGCCGTCGAGGAGCGCGCCGCGACGCTGGCGAAACGCAGCATCAAGCGCGAGGCGAAGGTCTTCGCGCTCGAGCTCGCCGTGCGCATGACCGACCTGACGACCCTCGAGGGCGCCGACACGCCCGGCAAGGTCGCCGCGCTCGCCTCGAAAGCGATCCGGCCGGATCCGGCCGACGCGAGCGTCCCCTCCGTCGCCGCTCTCTGTGTCTACCCGAACCTCGTTCCGACCGCCGTCGAGCGCCTGCGCGACAGCGGCGTCAAGGTCGCCTCCGTCGCAACCGCCTTCCCGTCGGGCCAGTCGCCGCTCGAGGCGAAGCTCGACGAGGTGCGCTGGGTCGTCGAGCACGGCGCGGACGAGGTCGACATGGTGATCGACCGCGGCGCCTTCCTCGCGGGCCGCTACGCGAAGGTCTACGACGAGATCGTGCGGGTGAAGGAGGCCTCGGGCGCCGCGCACCTCAAGGTGATCCTTGAGACCGGCGAGCTCGGCACCTACGACAACGTGCGCCGCGCCTCGCTGCTCGCGATCGCCGCCGGCGCCGACTTCATCAAGACTTCGACCGGGAAGCTCCCTTCGGCGGCCACGCTGCCGGTGGCGCTCGTCATGCTCGAGGCGATCCGCGACGTCTACGAGGAGACCGGCCGGCGCGTCGGCTTCAAGCCGGCCGGCGGGATCCGCAACGCGAAGCAGGCGGTCCAGCATCTCGTGCTCGTGCACGAGACGCTCGGCGTCGACTGGCTCACGCCGGACCTCTACCGCTTCGGCGCCTCCTCGCTGCTGAACGACATCCTGATGCAGCTCCGCAAGGAGAAGACCGGGCGCTACCAGAGCCCGGACTACTTCACGATCGACTAGCGCTGGGGGCTACACGATCCCGCGCGAGTGGAACGCGGCCCGAACCGTGTTCGCCACGCTCGTCCCGTAGAGCGACTGAGCCGCCGCGATCGTCCGGTTCGCGAGCTCGGTCATCGTCGTGCCCGGGAAGTCGAACGACCCCTGCAGGATGAGCGTGTCGGCCCGGACGTGGCCGAGCGCCTGGCGGATGTCCCAGAGCGCGCGTGACCAGATCTGGCCGTCGTGGTGGACCTCGCCGTTCAGGTCGGCCGGGTAGTGCAGGTTCAGGTCGACCCGGCGCAGGCAGTGCGGCACAGTGCTCGTGTACGAGGTCGAGTCCCAGTCGGCGACGCACGGCAACGGCTCCAGCTGCGGGATTCCGAGCGACGTGTCGACGACGTCCGAAACGGTGACCGCCCAGTAGTCGGCGAAGCCCTCGCTGATCGCGCCGGCCTGCTCCGAGGCGAAGCTGAAGTTCTGCGAGAAGTGGATCGCGTGCCCGTACTCGTGGAGGATGACCTCGCCGTCCTCGGCGTCGTCGACGCCGCCCTTGCCGAAGCGCAGCTCGTTCTTCGGATGGTCGGTGGCGAAGGAGTTGTCGTAGCCGAGCTGGTTGATGCGGGCCGCCTGCGGACGGTTGTCGATCGCCCGCCGCGTCTCGCCGAAGCCCAGGCTGTGGATGTACTTCTGCGCCTCGGTGATCCAGTAGTAGGCCATCACCTGCTCGAAACGGTCATCGTGGCGCGTGTAGGCGAACGTGTTCGTCGGCGAGAAGGCAAGGTCGCCGGTCGAGCTGTAGACGTTCGCGTAGTCGCCGCGGAGGAAGCCGCTCCCGTCGAGGTTCGTGAGCGCGACCGTGTGGTAAGCCGCGGCGGGCACTGCCGAGTCCGCGTCCTTCTGGTCGGTCAGCGACTCGTTGCCGAGGCTCTGCACCGGGTTCGGCAGGAACACCGAGCCACTCCCCGTCGAGCTGCCGTTGCCGACCTTTCCGGCGCTCGCGACGGCCGCCACGCTCACCGCCGCCAGCACCATGAACAGACTTACGAAACCCTTGGCCCGCATCTGACCCTCCCCTTGATCGACGCCGTGGGCGCACGGTACCCGCGAGCCGTTGTCGCGTCTACCGCGGCTAAGCTTGGCTGCGAGTGACCGAGCTCGACCGCAAGCAGGACCGAGCGCCGATTCCGGCGGGCTGGGAGTACGCGAGCGCGCCTGAATCCCGCGAGATCGTCTCGATCCGCGAGCGTTACGGCCACTTCGTGGGCGGCGAGTGGCTGGAGCCAAAGGAGACTTACACGACGATCGATCCCGCGAGCGAGGAGCCGCTCGCGGAGGTCGGCCAGGCGACCGAGGAAGAGGTCCGGCTCGCGGTCGAGGCCGCGCGCGAGGCCTACGAGAACGGCTGGTCGGCGCTGCCGGGCTCGGAGCGTGCGAAGTACCTCTTCCGGATCGCTCGCATCCTGCAGGAGCGTGCGCGCGAGTTCGCGGTACTGGAGTCGCTGAACGGCGGCAAGCCGATCCGCGAGTCACGCGACGTCGACCTGCCGCTCTCGGCCGCGCACTTCTTCTACTACGCGGGCTGGGCCGACAAGCTCGAGTACGCGTTCCCGAACCGCAAGCCGAAGCCGCTCGGCGTGGCCGGCCAGGTCATCCCGTGGAACTTCCCGCTGCTGATGCTGGCCTGGAAGGTCGCGCCCGCCCTGGCCGCGGGCAACACGGTCGTGCTGAAGCCGGCCGAGACAACGCCGCTCTCGGCGCTGCTCTTCTGCGACGTACTGCGCCAGGCGGAGGTGCCGCCGGGCGTCGTCAACATCCTCACCGGCGACGGCCGGACCGGCGCGGCGATCGTCAAGAGCGACGTCGACAAGATCGCCTTCACCGGCTCGACCGAGGTAGGCAAGGCGATCCAGCGCGAGCTCGCGGGGACGGGCAAGAAGCTGACGCTCGAGCTCGGCGGCAAGGCGGCGAACGTGATCTTCGACGACGCCGCGCTCGACCAGGCGGTCGAGGGGATCATCAACGGGATCTACTTCAACCAGGGCCACGTCTGCTGCGCCGGCTCGCGGCTGCTGGTCCAGGAGACGGTCTACGAGGACGTGATCGACAAGCTGAAGCGGCGGCTGACGACGCTCCGCGTCGGCGACCCGCTCGACAAGAACCCCGACGTCGGCGCGATCAACTCGCAGCAGCAGCTCGACAAGATCCGCGAGCTCGTCGCGAGCGGGGAGGAGGAGGGCGCCGAGGTCTACCAGCCGCCGTGCCGCCTCCCGGAGAAGGGCTACTGGT
>JBKPFI010000006.1:0-3403 GCA_046728775.1 Actinomycetota bacterium
CCGCTCGGCACGACCTCCGACACCGAGGTGATCGCGGCGCTGATCGCGAACGACGAGGCGCCGCTCGAGGACGCCGTCGCCGGCGCGATGGCCCGTCTCGAGGGCGCGTTCTCGGTCGTCGCGCTCTCCGAGGGAACGCTGATCGGCTTCCGCGACCGGCACGGCTTCCGCCCGCTCTGCCTCGGGCGGGGCGAGAACGGCGAGTGGATCCTCGCCTCCGAGACCTGCGCGCTCGACCTCGTGGGCGCCGAGTTCGAGCGTGAGGTCGCTCCGGGCGAGCTCGTGCTGATCGACGGCGACGGCGTGCGCTCGCGGCAGGCCGTCGAGCCAGCACCCCACGGCGCCCTCTGCATCTTCGAGTTCTTCTACCTCGCACGGCCCGACACGCGGCTCGACGGCGTCGAGATCCACGGCGCGCGCATCCGGATGGGCGAGCGGTTGGCGCGGGAGGCGCCGGTCGAAGCCGACCTCGTCCTGCCGATCCCGGACTCGGGGACGCCGGCGGCGATCGGCTTCTCGCGCGAGACTGGGATCCCGTTCTCCGAGGGTCTGATCAAGAACCGCTACGTCGGGCGCACGTTCATCCAGCCCGACCAGGGCCTGCGCGAGCAGGGCGTGAAGCTGAAGTTCAACCCGCTCGCGGAGGTCGCGGGGAAGCGCGTCGTGGCCGTCGACGACTCGATCGTGCGCGGGAACACGACCCGCAAGATCGTGCGCATGCTGTTCGAGGCCGGCGCGGCCGAAGTGCACGTGCGCGTCTCGGCGCCGCCGGTGATCGGCCAGTGCTTCTACGGCATCGACCTGGCCGAGGAGTCCGAGATGATCGCCTCCTCCCGCACGGTCGAGGAGATTCGGGAGCACATCGGCGCGACCTCGCTGGCCTACCTCTCGCTCGAGGGCCTGCAGGCCTCGACACGGCGGCCCGAGTCGGAGCTCTGCCGCGCCTGCCTCACGCGGGACTACCCGACGGCAATCCCGCGCGAGAGCCAGAAGCTACGGTTCGAGCCGGCTCGCGTATAGGAGCCGTTACTGCTCGAGAACGCGGCTCGCCTTGGCAATTCCGCGGCTGAGCAGGTAGGCGGCGCCGACGATCGTCGACGCGAACGCCCAGTTGTTCACATTCCAGGCGTCGTCGAAGAGCAGAAGCGCCAGGAAGATCTCGAGCGCGACGACGAACGCGAACTCTGCGTTGCCCGGGATGGGCATGCGGGCGCCGGACCCGATGGTCGGCATCCCGATCGTCGGGCGGGAGGTACCCGTCGTGCCGGCGGGCTGCTCCGGGGGCGTCGTCGACATGGCAGGTCTCCTTTCTTCAGGCCGCTAGGCCGGGGATGTGGACGATCTCCAGCTTGATTCCGTCTGGATCGTAAAAAAACACCGCGTAGTAGCCCGGCGCGTACCAGTACTCCTCAGGGCCGCTCTCGATCTCCGCGCCCTGCTCCCGGAGCCACTCCGCGCGCTCGTTCACCGCGCCGCGCGAGCCCGCCTCGAGCGCGAGGTGGTGGAGGCCGACGCGGTAGCGGTCATACGGGCCCTCGCTCTCGGTCTGCGCCTCCCGCAGACCGATCGAGCTCCCGGGCCCCCAGAGGTACCAGATCGTCTCACCGCGCTCGCCCTGCACCTCGCTCACGCCGTGAAAGCCGAGTGGGCCGAGGAGGTCGCGGTAGAAGGGCAGGCTGCGCTCGATCGACGAGACGACGAGGTCGACGTGGTGGACGCCGGTGGAGCGCATGTGCCGGGCGTCACGTTCCCCGTCGTGCGGTGACTTCCTGCACTATGGCTGCCCTTGGATCTCTTCCATTACCACCTCGTGACGAGCAAGGTGCGGGAGGTCGAGGCGCGCTACCTCGGCAAGCTCGGCTTCCACCTCGTCGCGCGCTACGGGCGGATCGGCGAGGACCAGGTGCACTTCGAGGCGGGCGTCTCGTGGGAGGAGCTGGAGCGAACGGGCTTCCGGCACCGGCTCACCGAGCTCGAGAAGGGCGCCGTCAACGTCGTGGTCCAACCCGGCCAGTGGCCGCTGCCGCGGGTCGACCACCTGGGCGTCGCGCTCGACGACGACGAGTTCCACGACGTCTTGGAGCGCGCGACGCAGCTCCACCTGCGGGTGCAGGAGTACCCGGGCAGGCGCACGTTCGTCGCCACGAACGCGGGCTACCGGCTGGAGGTGCATCCGCAGCGTGACTGGATCGACGAGCTGCTCGAGCACGCCGACGTGCTGCGCCTGTCGGAGCTGCACCTGCGCGCGGACGATCCTGCGGCGAAGGCGGAGGCACTGGGCGACCTGCTCGAGGCCGACCGGTCGAACGCGCAGGTCGTGCTCGGCGAGACGACGGTCAGGTTCCTCGACGGCGGCCCGCGCGGGCGGCCTGAGCTGTACGCCGAGCTCTTCGAATGATCGGGAGCGCTTGACGAAACGACGGCTGTGCCGCCGGGCCGCGCTGCTCGCCCCGATGCTGCGTCCTCAGTCCCGCCCGTAGCCTCCGGCTACGGGCACTCCCTGCGTTCTTGCCTCGGAACGAGCATCGCACCCCGGCGACGAGCGACGTTCCGTCAATCCCTCCTAGCCGCACGCCGCTCTAGACTCGCCACGTGAGCTCCGGCGGCAGGACCTACGAGGCGGCAGGGGTCTCGCTCGCCGCCGCCGAGGCGGTGGTCGAGCGGTTACGAGCCGCCGTCGAATCGACCGGAGCGACCGGTTTCGGCGCGTTCGCCGGGCTCTACGCGCTCGACGAGCGGCGGCTGCTCGCGGCCTCGACCGACAGCGTCGGCTCGAAGCTCGTGCTCTCGCGGCGCGCCGGGAGGCTCAGCGACGCCGGGCGCGACCTCGCGGCGCACTGCATCGACGACGTCCTCACAACCGGCGCCGAGCCACTCTTCCTGCTCGACTACGTCGCTGCCCACGAGCTCGACCTCGAGCAGGTGGCCGAGCTCGTCGAAGGGGCCGCAGAGGTCTGCCGCGAGGCTGGGTGCGCGCTGATCGGCGGTGAGACGGCCGAGCTGCCCGGCATCTACCGCGAGGAGGAGCTCGACTTCGCCGGCACGTGCGTCGGGCTCGTCGAACGGGAGCGGCTGATCGACGGCTCCCGCTGCGAGCCGGGCGACGTCGTGCTCGGGCTCCCCTCCTCGGGCCTGCACACGAACGGCTTCTCGCTGGTGCGGCAGCTCGTCGGCGACGGCGACTTCGACGCGGACCTGCTGCTCGCTCCACACCGGCTCTACCTCGACGAGGTGCGCACGCTGCGTGAGCGCGCGGACGTGAAGGCGCTCGCGCACGTGACCGGCGGCGGGATCCTCGGCAACCTGAGGCGCGTGTTGCCCGAAGGCGTCTCCGCGGAGATCGACTGGGACGCCTGGCAGCGGCCGCCGGTCTTCTCCTGGCTCGACGACCAGGGCGTCGAGG
>JBKPFI010000186.1:0-24256 GCA_046728775.1 Actinomycetota bacterium
AGGGGCCCGTTTCTAGCGTTGGGCCCGCATGAGCCCGCTCGCGTCGACGGTCGTTGATCTCGCCCGGGTCCAGTTCGCGACGACCTCCATCTACCACTTCCTCTTCGTCCCGTTGACCCTGGGGCTCGGGCCGCTCGTAGCGATCATGCAGACGATCTGGCACCGCACGGGGAACGAGGCGTGGTTGCGCCTCACCCGCTTCTTCGGAACGCTCTTCCTGATCAACTTCGCGATCGGGGTCGCGACCGGGCTCGTGCAGGAGTTCGAGTTCGGGATGAACTGGTCGGTGTATTCGAAGTTCGTCGGCAACGTCTTCGGTGCGCCGCTGGCGATCGAAGGCTTGGCCGCGTTCTTCCTGGAGTCCGTGTTCCTCGGCCTTTGGATCTTCGGCTGGGACCGGCTCTCGCCGCGCCTCCACCTCGCGACGCTCTGGATCGCCGTGCTCGGCACCTGGCTCTCGGGCTACTTCATCCTCGTCGCGAACTCGTGGATGCAGCACCCCGTGGGCTACAAGATCGTGAACGGCGAGGCGCAGCTGACGAGCGTCTGGGCGCTCCTGTCGAACGGGTTCGCGCTCCGCGCGTACTTGCACACGATGCTCGCCGGGCTGATCTTCGGGTCGAGCCTGGTGCTCGGCGTTTGTTGCTGGCATTTCCTGCGCGGCCACGAGGTCGACCTCTTCCGTAAGGCGGCAAAGCTGGCGCTGATCGTCGCGGTGCCGGTGACGCTGCTCCAGCTCGTTGTCGGCAACCGCTTCGGGGAGGCGGTCACCAGCGCGCAGAGCATGAAGATCGCCGCCTCCGAGGCGCAGTGGAACACGTGCCAGCCCTGCGGCTTCTCGGCCTTCCAGATCGGCGGCTTCTCGAAGCAGGATCCGACACCGAGCTTCTCGATCACGATCCCACGCCTCCTTTCGTACATGGCCACCGGCTCATTCGACGGCCGGGTCCAGGGCCTCAATCAGCTCCAGGCCCAGGAGCGGAGCAGGTACGGCCCCGGCGACTACATGCCGAATGTCAGGGTGATCTACTGGTCGATGCGGGTGATGGCCTTCCTGGGCGTGCTGATGTTCCTGGTCGCCGCCGTCGGGGCGTGGCTCTACTGGAAGCGGAAGCTCGAACGGGCGCGGTGGTTTCTGTGGACGGCGATCGTCGCGATCGCGTTCCCCTACGTGGCGGCGACCGCCGGCTGGCTTCTCACCGAGATGGGACGCCAGCCGTGGATCGTGCAGGGCCTGCTGCTGACCGATCGGGCGAACTCGCCGAACGTCAGCACGACCTGGCTCGGCATCAGCCTCGGGTTCTTCATCGGCCTCTACGTCCTCCTCGGCATCGTCGACTTCATGCTCATGCGCCGCTACGCGAAACCGGACCTGCCGACGCCGCGCGAAGAGGTCCCTTCCCCGGCGGTGAGCTACTAGTGCCCCTCCAGCCAATACACGCCCGCTTCTCGCCCGCGATCACGCGGCGCCAGGAACCACCCTCGTCCTTGCCAAGGCGTCCAGCCTTGGCCGCGGACGAGTGCGGCCCCTGGCTTGG
Organism: Actinomycetota bacterium; assembly: GCA_046728775.1. Lineage (GTDB taxonomy): Bacteria > Actinomycetota > Thermoleophilia > Gaiellales > Gaiellaceae > AC-32. The sequence continues at coordinate 1,539 of JBKPFI010000186.1, forward strand.
TGCTCGCGACCCAGAAGCTGGACAGCATCACCTGAAGGGGCACAGATGACGTTGCAGATCTTCTGGTTCTGCCTGATCGCCGTTCTTTGGAGCGGCTACTTCGTGCTCGAAGGTTTCGACTTCGGCGTGGGCATGCTGCTGCCGTTCGTGCCGCGAAACGAGGCTGAGCGCGAGCAGCAGTTCCGGACGATCGGCCCGGTCTGGGACGGGAACGAGGTCTGGCTCGTCGTCGCTGGCGGCGCGACTTTCGCGGCGTTCCCTGCCTGGTACGCGACGATGTTCTCGGGCTTCTACATCGCCCTGCTGCTGCTGCTCTTCTTCCTGATCGTCCGGGTCGTCTCGTTCGAGTGGCGCGAGAAGAGCGACAGCCGCCGCTGGCGGGCGACCTGGATGTGGGCCAACGCGCTCGGTAGCACCGGGATCCCGCTCATCTGGGGAATCGCGCTGGCGAGCCTGCTTCACGGCGTGCCACTCGACTCCGACGGCGACTACGCCGGCACCTTCTGGGATCTCTTCACCGGCTACACGGTGTTTGCCGGGATCGCGTTCGTCCTGATCTTCGCCTTCCACGGCGCGAGCTTCCTGACGCTGCGGACGACCGGCGACCTCTGCAACCGCGCGCGACAAGCCGCCCGCGCGCTGGCCGTGCCCGCCGTCGCGGCCGGCGCGGCGTTCCTGATCTGGACGGTTGCGGTCGCGGTCGACCGCAACGACAAGGACGTCTTCCCGCCCGTGCTGCCGGCGGCGTTCGCGATCGCGGGGCTCGCGGCCGCCGCACTGCTCATCTACGCCGGGAGAAGCGGGCTCGCGTTCACGATGACGGTGCTGGGAACGGCCGCCGCGGTCGCGACGCTCTTCACGGGGCTGTACCCGCGGGTGATCGTCTCCAGCCCCGACTTCGGGAACAGCCTGACCGTCGCCGACGCCGCCTCGGCCCACTACACGCTCGCGGTGATGACCGTGGTCGCCCTCATCGTCACACCGGTCGTTCTGCTCTACGAGGGTTGGACGTACTACGTCTTTCGCGCTCGGGTCACCGGCGAGGAGGTTCAGCCGCCGACCGAGCTGCTCGCCCCGACGAGCGGGTCGCCCGCACCCTGACCATGCGTGCCCTTGACGTGCGCCTTCTTCGCCGCGCGCGGCCGGTGCGCCGCCTGCTCTGCCTCGATGCCGGCCTCGGCATCGCTTCGGCGCTGCTCGTCGTGTTCCAGGCGGTGCTGATCGCACGGATCGTCGCGCACGCCTTCCGCGGAGCCGGCCTGGGAGAGGTCTCGACCGACCTCGGGCTGCTTGCGCTGACGTTCGCCGTGCGCGGGCTGTTTGCCTGGGCGTTCGAGGTCGCCGGCCGGCGCGCCGCCTCTGCCGTCCTCTCGGACCTCCGCGTGGAGCTCGCCGAGTGCAGGCTCCGAGGCCACCCGATCGCGCTCGATCGGGCAGAGGCGGGAGAGATCGCCGCGGCGGCTGTCCAGGGCGTCGACGGGCTCGAGGCGTACTTCGCGCGGTATCTGCCACAGCTCGTGCTCGCGCTGGTGGTCCCAGTGGCGGTGCTCGTCTCGGTCGCCGCGATCGACCCGACGTCCGCCGGAGTGATGCTCCTGACCCTGCCGCTCGTACCCGTCTTCATGTGGCTGATCGGGCGCTACACCCAGGACCGGACGCGCGAGCGGTGGCTGGCGCTCCGGCTCCTGTCGGGCCACTTCCTCGACGTCGTCCGTGGCTTGCCGACGCTCCGATCGTTCAACCGCGGGCGAGCCCAGGCCGCCGTGCTCGGGGAGATCGGCGAGCAGTACCGCCGCACCACGATGGCGACGCTGCGCGTCGGCTTCCTGTCGGGCTCGGTTCTCGAGCTCGCGGCCACGCTCGGGGTCGCGCTCGTCGCGGTGACGGTAGGCGTGCGGCTCGTCGACGGGCGCCTGGGCTTGCAGTCCGGCCTGACCATTCTGGTGCTCGCGCCGGAGCTCTACCTCCCCGTACGCCAGCTCGCGGCGCAGTTCCACGCGAGCGCCGACGGGCTCGCCGTCTTCCAGCGGATGCTGGAGCTCCTGGAGGCTCGGCCCACCGCCCCTCCCGGCGGACGGCTGGTCCCGTACAGTCCGCTCGACGCGCCGGTTCGCCTGGAGTCGGTCTCGTTCGCGTACCCGTCGCGGCCGGAGCTCGTGCTCGACGCCTTCGAGCTCGAGCTGCAGCCTGGCGAGACGGTCGCGCTCGTCGGTCCGAGCGGTGCCGGGAAGACGACGGTCGCGAACCTGCTGCTGCGTTTCGCCGAGCCGAGGTCGGGCCGCGTCACGGTGGGCGGGATCGACCTCGCCGACTGTCGGACCGACCTCTGGCGGAGGCACATCGCCTGGGTGCCCCAGCGGCCGATGCTCTTCCGGGGCACGGTCGCCGACAACATTCGGCTGGGCAATTTCGCCGCGACCGACCAGGCGGTCCGCGACGCGGCCGTGCTCGCGGGCGCCGACCGGTTCGTCCGTGCGCTTCCGTCCGGCTACGAGACATCCGTTGGGGACGGCGGCCGCCCGCTGTCGGCCGGAGAACGTCGTCGAATCGCGCTCGCGCGCGCCTTCGTACGAGACGCGCCGTTCGTCATCCTCGACGAGCCGACCGCCGACCTCGACCGGACGAGCGCCGAGGTCGTCGCCGAGTCGGTCGAGCGCCTCCGCCTGGGCCGGACGGTGCTGCTGATCGCCCACCGGCCGGAGCTGGCCGAGCGTGCCGACCGGGTCGTTACCCTCGGCGGCGGCAGCGCCGCCCTTCGGAACGAGGCCGCGTGACGGCGACGGTCCGTCGGCTGATGGTGCTTGCGGAGGTCAGCCGCTCGCGAGTCGCCCTCGCGGCGCTCCTCGGCGGGCTGACGATCCTCTTCGGCGTGGGCCTGATGGGGACGGCCGGTTATCTGATCTCGAGAGCCGCCGAGCGGCCGGCGGTGCTCTCGCTCACGGTGGCCATCGTGGGCGTGCGCTTCTTCGGCCTCGCCCGCCCGCTCGCGCGCTACCTGGAGCGCCTCGCCTCGCACGACGTCGCGTTGCGCTCGCTGGGGCGAGCTCGTGCCCGGGTCTACGAGGCCGTCGAGCCGCTGTCGCCCACTCAGCTCGAGAACCTGCGGCGCGGCGACCTGCTCTCACGCTTCGTGGCGGACGTCGACTCGCTCCAGAACCTCTACCTCCGGGGCCTCGAGCCACCCCTGGTCGCGGTGATCGCCGGCGGCACATCGGTCGGCCTCCTTGCGGTGTTCCTGCCGGAGGCGGCCGCCGTCCTCGGCGCCGGCCTGCTGCTCGGCGGCATCGTCGTGCCGACGGTCGCCGCCTCGCTGTCGGCGCAGGCCGCGGCGCGCCAGGCGGAGGCCCGCGGAGCGCTGTCGGCCGAGCTGGTGGAGACGCTCGCGGGCGGTCCGGAGCTCGTCGCCTTCGGCTGCGAGGACGACCGCCTGCGCAGCTTCCACGCCGCCGACGGGCGGATCGTTCGCATCGCACGGCGCGCCGCTCTCGGAGACGGCACGGGCGACGGCCTGCGCCTCCTCGTCACCGGCGCCACCGTCGTCGGCGTGCTCGCGGCCGCGGTCTCGGCCCACTCGGGCGGACGGATCGACCGGGTCGTGATCGCGTTGCTCGCGCTGATGTCCCTGGCGGCCTTCGAGGCGGTCCAACCGCTGACCGAGACCCTTCGGGAGCTGAGGACGACTGCAGCCGCCGGCCGGCGAGTCCTCGAGCTGACCGGGCGGAAGCCGCGCGTGGCCGACCCCGCCGACCCGCTTCCGGCTCCGAGCCGACCCTTCGCGATCGATCTCGAGGACGTGTGCGTCCGCTACCGGCCCAACGAGGAGGCGGCTCTCGACGGCTTCAGCCTTCGGCTCGAGCCCGGGCGAAGAGTCGCCCTGCTCGGACCGAGCGGGGCCGGGAAGACGACCGTGGTGCGCCTCTTGCTTCGGTTCGTCGACCCGGAGCGCGGGCGGGTGACGCTGGCGGGCGAGGATCTCCGGCGGTTTCGCCAGGAGGACGTGCGGCGCCTCGTCGCCGTCGCCGAGCAAGACGGGCACCTGTTCTCGGCGACCATTCGCGACAACCTGATGCTCGCGCGGCCGGACGCGACGGACGCGGACCTCGAGGGCGCTCTACGCAGCGCGCAGATCTGGGACTGGGTGGAAACGCTGCCGGAAGGCCTCGAGACGCTGGTCGGGGAAGAGGGGCGGGAGCTGTCGGGCGGTCAGCGCCAGCGAATCGTCCTGGCGCGGGCCCTGCTGGCCGAGGCGCCGGTGCTCGTGCTCGACGAGCCCACCGCGCATCTCGACCCGCCCACCGCGAGGAACCTGATCGAGGAGGTGTTCGCCGCAGCCGGAGAGCGCTGCGTCCTCCTGATCACCCATCGCCCGGAGGGCGTGAACCTCGTCGACGAGCTGATCGTCCTCCGGGAGAACGAAAGGAGCAGGGCATGACCGGGAGAGCGGACTTCAGCAACGAGGAATGGGAGCTTGTCTGCGAGGGGCCTGCAACCGCGGGCATGGTCGCTCTCACCGCCTCGGCAGGGGGCAGCTTCCGCGAGAGCTGGGCGCTGGCGAAGTCCTATGCCGAGGCGCGGAAGGAGCACGGTGAGAGCGAGCTGCTCGATGCGCTCGTCGCCGAGCAGCCGGCGGTGAAGCAGTACGACTCGACGGAGGAGCTCGAGCGACACGGTCTCGACAGGCTCAGCGAGGCAGTCCGCCTGCTGGAGCAGAAAGCCGGCCGGGGCGAGCTCCACGGCTACAAGCGCTTCACACTCGACGTGGCTGCGAGCGTCGCCGAGGCGCACAGGGAGGAGATCGCGAGTGTCAGCCTCGAGGAGCGCGCCGCGATCGAGAAGATCGCCGCCAGCCTGAATCCCGCTTCGTGATCACGCGCGATGAAGCCGTGGCAGGCGACGAGGCGACCGAGACGCGTCTCGGCGAGTCGCGCTGGCCGCCCGCCCTCGCGCTGATCGCGTTCATCGGGCTCAACATCGGCTTGCGCATCTGGCTGCCAGACGAGGGGGCGATACGTTTGCCGTGGGTGCTCCCGGCAATCGAGGCTCTGCTGCTCTTCGTGCTGCTCGTCGGTGACCCCGCCCGCCTCGCATCGCGCACGCAGTGGGCTCGACCCTTCCTGGTTGTCCTCGTCAGCGCGCTCGTCGTGGCCGCGCTCTGGGCCACGGTGGTCCTGGTCTACGACCTGATCAAAGGGATCGGCGTGAGCGAATCCCCGACCGAGCTCCTTGCTTCGGGCGGCCTCGTCTGGCTCGGAAACAACCTCTCGTTCGCGCTGCTCTACTGGCTGATCGACAGCGGCGGGCCGATCGCCCGCTCGCGGCAAGCGACCCCGATCGACTTCGCGTTCACGCAACACATGAGCCCGGAGCTCGCCCCACCCGGCTGGAGGCCCGTGTTCCTCGACTACCTGCACCTCGGGTTCACCAACGCGACTGCGTTCAGCCCGACCGACGTGATGCCGCTCACGCACCGCGCGAAGTACACGATGATGGTGCAGTCGACCGTCGCGCTCGCGCTGTTCGGGCTGATCGTCGCCCGGGCCGTCAACGCCTTTGCCTAGGCCTTCCGGCAGGGCGGCCTAGATCGTCGCGGCCTCGGGCGCCGGCGCTGAGTCCGCCTCCGAATCCCTGCGCACCTCGCGTGCGACGGAGATCGTGACTGCTCCCGCAAGCGCAAACGCGAGGCCGATGCACGCGACGGCGACGTGCCACACGGGCCGGCTCAGCCGCTCGTCGAGCAACAGCGTGCCGAGCAGGATGCCGACGAGCGGGTTCGCGACCGAGACCGTGGCGACCGACGGCGCGAGCCTCCCGGTGCCGAGTGAGACTTGCTGCAACACGAAGCCGAAAATGCCTGCCGTCGCCAGAGCGTAGGGCTCCCAGTGGGAGAGGAGCTCGCCGAGTCCGTCGTGGAAGTACTCGAGCGTCGGCTTCGTGAGCGCCGCCGACAGGCCGAAGAGAATTCCCGCGATCGTTCCGTAGACGGCGGCACGCATCGTCAGTCCCCCGCGCCCACCGAAGAGCAGGAGCCCGGAGCACACGAGGGCGAGAACGGCGATTGCGATCGCCCACTCGTCTCCAGGCGCGGTTTCGCGACCACCTGCGGGATCACCGTAGGCAGCGAACAGCGCGAGGCCGAGCACGATCACGGCCCCTCCGGCCACCTCGCGCCGTCCGACCTGCTGCCGAGTCAGGAGGTAGCCCAGCGGGAGCGCGAAGACGACGGTCGTGACGAGCAGCGGCTGGATGATCGCCAGGCGTCCACGGTCGAGCGCGGCCGCCTGGAACAGGTAGCCGCCGAGGAGCGCAACGGTCCCGGCCAGCCACGTCGTCTGACCGGCTAAGCGCGCAAGCGACCTGGGGTGCCGAAGCGAGATCGCCGGGAGGTTCAGCGCACCCTTCTGCTGGAGCGCTGCTGCGAGAGCGAACAGGAACGCTGCAACGAGGGCGAGGGCGGAGGCCACCGCCCGAGCCTAGGGCGTGAGGCGGCCGGCGCTCAGGCCGGGATCGAGGCCGTCTCAGCTCTCACGCCCATCCGCTCGAGCAGGTGGTCGCCCACCCGGAGCGAGTTGGCCATCGCGGTCAGGCCCGGGTTCACCGCGCCGATGCTCGGGAACACGCTCGTGTCGACGACGTAGAGGTTGTCGAGCTCGTGCGCGCGGCAGTCGGTGTTCAGGACCGACGTCGCAGGGTCTGCGCCCATGCGCGCGGTGCCGGCCTGGTGGGCACAGCCGGCGATCGGGATCTCGTTCTTCATGTAGGCGAAGCGGTGGAAGAGGTGGCCGGGGTTCAGGTCCAGCTGCCCGAGCAGCGAGCGGAGCTTGTGGTAGAGCTGCTTCTTCGCCTCGGCGTTCGTCTCGGCGTAGCTCAGCGTGAGCTTGCCGTCGCGGTCGACGGTCACGCGGTTCTCGGGCCGCGGCAGGTCCTCGGTCGAGAGCCAGAAGTCGATCGCATGGCGCGCGACGCGCTCCAGCGTCCACTCGGGCGCGAGCTTCGTCTCGCCCGGCTTCTCGCCGCGGAACATCTCGGCCTGCGACTTGCCGACCATCTGGATGTTCCCGAGCGGATACTCGAACTCGTCGCTGCGGAAGTAGAAGTCGTTCAGCCCGAGCGTCTTCTGGTAGACGGTCGGGTTCTCCTCGCGCGAGAGCGCCAGCACCGCGACGCTGTCGTGAAACATGAAGTTGCGGCCGACCTGGTCGGAGCCGTTGGCGAGCCCGTTCGGGTGCTTGTCCGTCGCGGACGCGAGGAGCAGCTTGGCGGTGTTCGCGGCGCCGCAGGCGACGACGACGAGGTCGCCGCCGTAGGTCTCGGTTGCGCCGTCGCGCTCGACGACGACGCCGGTGACGGCCGTGCCGTCCGCGTTCGTCTCGAGCTTGACCGCCTCCGCGTTCCTCAACAGTGTCACGTTCTCGTGCGCGAGCGCCGGGCGCACGCCGAGCACCTCGGCGTCGGCCTTGGCATGCAGCGGACACGGAAAGCCGTCGCAGTTGGCGCAGCGGATGCACGTGCTGTACGGGAGGTTCTGCTCGTCGAGCAGGATCCCGCACGGCGCGTGGAAGGGGTGGTAGCCGGCGGCGGCGAGCTGGTCCGAGAGCTGCTGAATCCGCGGCTCGTGCGACACGGCCGGGTGGGGGTACGGCCCGCTGGCAGGCGGCTCGGTCGGGTCCTCGCCGCGCGCGCCGTGCACCTGGTACAGCTGCTCGGCCTGCGTGTAGTACGGCTCGAGCTCGTCGTAGGCGATCGGCCAGGCCGGCGAGATGCCGTCGTGGTGGCGGAGCTCGCCGAAGTCCTCGGCGCGCAGGCGGTAGAGCGCCGCACCGTAGAGCTTCGTCGCGCCGCCGACGAAGTAGTGGACCTGAGGCTGGAACGGCTTGCCCTGCGTGTCGTACCAGGTGTCGTCGGAGACGTAGCGGTTGTCGACGAAGACATCTTTCGCGAGCCAGTTCTGCGGCTCGCGCGGTAGCCAGTCGCCTCGCTCGAGCAGGAGGATTCGCTTGCCTGAAGGCGCCAGGTGCCTGGCGAGCGTCCCGCCGCCGGCACCCGTCCCGACGATGATCACGTCATATTCGGCCATTGCAACCCTCCGCTCCTAGCCCGGCGATCGATCGGGACGATCCCGAACACGCCCGGGCCGTGCATCGTCCGGACGGGATGAAGCACCGGGGGAGCGCGTGGTGGGATGATGGCGGCAGGTGCAGCCCGGGACGGACCGCGTGCACGTCAGCGCCGACGAGTTCGACGCGCTCTTTCGAGCCGTCAGCTCCTGGGGACGCTGGGGCGACGACGACGAGCGCGGGGCGCTGAATCACCTTACGTCGGAGCAGGTCGCTGCGGCTGCGCGGCTCGTGCGCGACGGGATCACCGTCACGCTGAGCTGGCCGTTGGACACGACCCCGGCCGCCGACAACCCGCACCCGGCCGACCACCACATGACGGCGTTCGGCGGCGACGGCCCGCTGAGCCTGGCGAAGGACTACGTCGGCGTCGACTTCCACAACGACACCCACACGCACATCGACGCCCTCAGCCACGTCGGCTACGAAGGCTCGCTCTACAACGGCAAACCCGTGGACGCCGTGACCGCTCGCGGCGCCGCGTCCGAGTCGATCGAGGTCCTGAAGGACGGCCTCGTCGGCCGGGGCGTGCTGCTCGACATCCCCGGCCTCCGTGCGGCACCGTGGCTCGAGCCCGGCGAGCACGTCTTTCGCGACGAGCTGGAGGCGGCCGAGCGGGCGCAGGGAGTCGCCGTGCGCCAAGGGGACATCCTGCTCGTTCGGACCGGCCACGCCCGCCGCCTGGACGAGCTAGGCCCCTGGGAGACCGCCACGGCCAAGGCCGGCCTGCACCCGACGGCGACGACGTTCCTCGCCGAACGCGGCGTCGCGGCCCTGGGCTCCGACACCAACAGCGACACCGCTCCGAGCAGCACCGAGGGCGTCGACTTCCCGATCCACGTCCTGACGATCGCCGCGATGGGGATCCACCTGCTCGACTACCTGCGGCTCGAAGAGCTCCTGGCCGTCTGCGAGCGGGCCGGGCGCTGGGAGTTCCTCTTCGTGGCCGCGCCCCTCCGCATCACCGCAGGAACCGGGTCGCCGCTCAACCCGCTGGCGATCCTCTAGTGTCGACCGGCCGGGAACGGTGGGCGTGGCCCGACGAGCTGGACGCGCTCATCGCCGCGCCTGATCACCACGAGCTGCTCGTGGAGAACGAGCGCGTGAGGGTCCTGCGCACGCTCGTCCCAACGGGCCAGACGACCGCGATTCACACACATCGCTGGCCGAACGTGCAGTACATCGTGAGCACGTCCGACTTCGTCCGCCGTGGCGGTGACGGGGAAGTCGCCGTCGACACCCGGGAAGGCGATGGCCCGCCTGAACGCGAGGCCGTGCTCTGGTCCGACCCGATCCCGCCGCACTCGCTCGAGAACGTCGGCGGGGCCGAGCTGTGCGTGATCATGGTCGAGCTGAAGGGCGGACCGGCCCCGACCGCTAGTACTCCTCCATCAGGTCGGGGATGATCAGCCGCGCCGCCGCCTCGATCAGCGCCAGGTGCGAGAACGCCTGGGGGAAGTTGCCGAGGTGCCGCCCGGTGGGCGCGTCGAACTCCTCCGCGTAGAGGCCGAGCGGCGAGGAGATCCGTAGCAGGCGCTCCATCAGATCGCGGGCCGGCTGGATCTCCCCGACGACCGCGAGCGCCGACACGAGCCAGAAGGAGCAGATCAGGAACGTGCCCTCCTTGCCCGAGAGGCCGTCGTCGGTCTCGCCGGTGCGGTAGCGCAGGACGAAGCCGTCCTCGGTCAGGTCGTTCGCGATCGCCTCGACCGACTTGCGCAGCACCTCGTCGCCGCCCGGGAGGAAGCCGAAGATCGCTGCGAGCAGTGTGGAGGCGTCGAGGGCGTCGGTGTCGTAGTGCTGGCGCAGCACGCCGTCGCGGGCACCGTGCTCGAGGATGTCGGCGCGGATCTCGTCCGCCGTCTCCTGCCAGCCGGCCTGGAGCTGCGGGTCGCCCCGGATCTCGGCGAGCTTCGCCGCGCGGTCGAGCGCGACCCAGCACATCAGCTTCGAGGAGACGTAGTGCTGGGGCTTGCCGCGCGCCTCCCAGATGCCCTGGTCGGGCTCGCGCCAGATGTTCGTCGCGCACTCGGCCTGCGCCTGGACGATCGGCCACAACCGCCGCGGCAGGCGCTTGCTGTGCACCGTATGCAGGAGGATCGAGTCGAGCACGGCGCCGAAGACGTCGTTCTGGCGCTGGTCGAACGCGCCGTTCCCGATCCGCACCGGCTTTGCTCCCGCGTAGCCCGTCAGGTCGTCGCGCGTCGACTCCGTCAGGTCGCGGCGCCCGTCGATGCCGTACATGATCTGCAGCGACCCGTCGTCGGTCGGCTCGAGATCCGCGACGAACTCCATGAACTCGTCCGCCTCCCAGTTCAGGTTCAGGAAGTGGAGCGCCTGCAGGGTGAAGGTCGTGTCGCGGATCCAGGTGTAGCGGTAGTCCCAGTTGCGCTCACCGCCTGGGGTCTCGGGCAGCGACGTCGTTAGCGCCGCCACCGTCGCGCCGGTCGGCATGTAGGTCAGGCCCTTGATCGTGAGGGCCGAGCGCTGGATGGGATCGCGCAGCCGGTGATCGGGAATTCGCGCACCGTCCAGCCAGTCGCGCCAGAAGCGCGTCGTAGCGTCTACTCTCGCAAATGCCTCGTCCACGTCCTTCGGCGTGACGAGCTCCTCTGACCACGAGAGGGCACAGAACACGCGGTCGCCCTGTTTGAGCATGTGCCGGGCTCGCACACGGTCGCCTTCGATCCCCAGCGCGAGATCTGTTTGCAAGCGGAACGACTGCCCCGCGCCGTTGGCGTCGGCGGCATGGCGTCCGTCGTCCACCGTCTTCCACTGCGCGGGAGTGCGGCCGTAGTCGAACACTGGCTCGCAAACGAGTTCGACCTCGACGTTGCCGTCGAAGCACTCGACCGTCCGGATCAGCATGTGGTCGGCGTCGTCGTCGGCCGGCGGGCGCGTGTGAGGCGTGATCGCGTCCTCGTGATCCCAGGGCCCCATCGTCAGCGCGTCGCGGACGAGGATCCAGCCGGACGGCGTCTTCCAGGTCGTCTCGAGCACGTTCGTCCCGGGTTCGTAGGCCCGCGCCGTCGGGTGCGCGATCCCAAATGGCCCGAAGCGGAAGAAGCCGGCCTCGCGGTCGAGCAGGCTGCCGAACACGCTCGGCGAGTCGAAGCTCGGGATGCAGAGCCAGTCGATCGCCCCGTCCATGGCGACGAGCGCGCCGGTGTGGCAGTTCGAGAGGAACGCGTAGTCGGCGATCGGCGGGAACGGCGAGGGTGCCGCCGCGCTCTGGGGCTGGGTCTCGGCTTCGTCCTTCGTGCGGACCGCGGTCATCGGGGACTCCTTCCTTGGCTTACGTCGAGATCCAGGGCTCGTACCAGCGGCCGTGGCCGGCGACGAGCTGGTCCGCTGCCGCGGGGCCCCACGACCCGGGCTCGTAGACGTGCACGGGCGGCGGCGCGTCGAGCAGCGGCTGCATGATCCGCCAGGCCTCCTCGACGCCGTCCTGGCGCGTGAAGCGCGTGCTGTCGCCGACCATCGCCGCGTGGAGGAGCACTTCGTACGGCGTCGGGCCTTCCCCGCCTTCCTCCCCGAACTCCATGTCCAAGGTGATCGCCGAGGCCCCGGCGACATCTCCTCGGTGGGCGTCGACGACCAGCCTGATGCCGGTCGAGGGGTCGAGCTTGACCACGAGCTGGTTCGGTTCGGGCCGGCGAGCTCGCAAGTGGAAGCCGAGCTTGGGCGGATGCTTGAAGACGAGTCTCAGCTCGGTCTCGGTGGCCTTGAGGCGCTTGCCCGTCCGGATGAAGAACGGCACGCCGACCCAGCGCCAGTTTTCGATCTCCAGGCGGAGGGCTGCGTACGTCTCCGTCGTCGAATCCGCGGCGACACCGTCGATGTCGAGGTACCCCTCGTACTGGCCGCGCACGTAGTGGGCCGGGTCGGCCGTCATGACGGCGCGGAAGAGCGCGACCTCGGCATCCTTGATCGCCGCCGGCTCCCGGCGAGACGGAATCTCCATGGCCGCCGCGGCTACGACCTGCATCAGGTGGTTCACGACGACGTCCCGCAGTGCGCCGACAGGGTCGTAGAAGTGACCGCGGTCCTCGACCCCGAAGCTTTCGGCCATCGTGATCTGGACGGACTCGAGGTGCTGGCGGGTCCAGATCGGCTCGAGCATCGAGTTCGCGAACCGCAGGTAGAGGATCTCCTCGAGGCCCATCTTCCCGAGGTAGTGGTCGATGCGGTAGAGCTGCGACTCGTCGATGTACTGGTGCAACTCGTCGGCGAGCTCGGAGGCGGAGGCGCGGTCGTGGCCGAAGGGTTTCTCGACGACGACTCGCGCATTCGCCGTCAGGCCGGCGTCGTGGAGACCCTTGACCACCCGCCCGAACAGGAAGGGCGGGATCTCGAGGTAGAAGACCGGCTGCTGGGAGCCCTCGATCGCCTTCGCGACCCGGTCGTAGGTCGCGGCGTCGCCGAAGTCACCCTCCACGTAGGAGAGCCGGTTCGCAAAGCGGTCGAATACCTCCGGGTCGAGCTGCTCGCCGGTGCCTTCGATCGACGTCCGTGCGCGCTCCTTCAGCTGATCGACTGTCCAGTCGTCGACCGCGACGCCGACGATCGGGCAGTCGAGCAGGCCGCGGCGCTCCAGGCGGTAGAGGGAGCGGAAGGTCATCACCTTCGCGAGGTCTCCGGTGATCCCGAAGACGACGAGGACATCGGTGGGGCGGCTCTCGCCTCCCTCTGCCGCTGCGCGGCGCTCGCCCTGGAGTGCTGCAGTCGCCATCCCGTCTCCTCTCTTCTGCCCTAGGTCTCGACCCTGATCCGGCCTGACCGTTGGTGCGTGAACCCGGCGCCCGCCCAGTCGACCACGGCCTTGGCGCGGTCCTCGTTGGTCGGCAGCAGCGCAAGGTGCACCGTTCCCCAGGCGGCCTGGGCCGCCTTTCCCTTCATCGTCCGGCCGCCGAGCATCTGCACCACGGCCGCGCCCCGTCCGATCGTCGCCATCGTCCCCTTGTCCCGGTACTTGAAAGCCTTCGTCTCCTTGCCGGCAACCCGGCGCGCGATCGTCTCGCCGGCGTGCTCGCCGGACTGCAGCGCCACCGAGCCGAGCTGCGGGAGAACCTGTTGCGTCTTCGCGTCGGTGATCGCCGCGATGTCACCCACGGCGTACACCTCGGGGTGCTGCGCGACCCGCAGCTCCTCGTCGACGGCGAGCCGGTTGCCGCGCTCGAGCTCGAGCCCGAGCGAGCGGACGAGCTCGTTTCCCTGCAGGCCCGCGCCCCAGACCAGCGTATGGGCGGAAAGAACTGTTCCGGACTTGAGCGTGACCCGCGTTGGCGAGATCGACTCGACCACCTGGCCGGTCAGCACCTCGACGCCGCGCTCAGCGAGCGCCTTCTCGGTGTAGGCTCGGATATCCGGCTTGAACATGGCGAAGATCTCCGGCGAGGCCTCGACCAGCACGATCCGCGCCTGTTCGGGGTCGACGTCCGGGTAGTCCTTCCGGAAGACGCCGTTGTAGAGCTCGGCCATGGCACCGGCCGTTTCGACCCCGGTCGGGCCGCCCCCGACCACGACCATGTTCAGCGCGCCGTCCTCGACGAGCTCCCGGTTGCGGTCCGCCATCTCCCACCTCTCGAGGACGTGATCCTTCAGCCGGACTGCGTCCGAGAGCGTGTACAGCGGGAAGGCGTGCTCGGCCGCCCCGTCAACGCCGAAGAAGTTGACCTCCGCACCGAGCGCGAGCACGAGGTAGTCGTAACGGTCCGGTTGCAGCTCGTCGAAGCGGACCTCACGTGCGTCGAGGTCGATCTCCGTCACCCGGTCCTGGTGGATCCGCACGTTGTCCTGCTTGTGGAAGAGGTCGCGGATCGGATGGCCGACCGCCGGCTGCTCCAGCAGTCCGGTCGCGACCTGGTAGAGGAGCGGCTGGAAGGTGTGGTAGTCGTGCCCGTCCACGACCACGACGTCGACGTCGCTCTTCCTCAGCTTCTGGGCGGCGCCGATGCCGGCGAAGCCGCCGCCGAGGACGAGCACGCGGGGCCGGCCGCCGTTCGTGTCGTGTGGAGCGCTCACGGGTACCGCGACCCTACGGATCAGTGGTCGCTCCACAGTCACCCCAAGGGGATGAAAGCCTGGCTAGACGCTCACGCGCGCGCATAGGTGGCGATGAACGAGATGCCGATTACGAGGAGAACGCCTGAGACCATCAGCAGACCGATCCGGACCTTCTCCAGCTTGAACTTCTGAGCCAGCGCGGTCAGGAAGAGAACCGTGGCCAGGAGCACTGTGTTGCGGAGGTACTTGTCGCCGGTCTCGCGCGCCTTCGTCCCGCGCTCGAAGGCCGCTGAGGCACGGCGGTCGTATGCCGCTGCCCCTTGGGCCGCCGAGAGGTGGTATTGGGGCATGAACGACGGCCCGGGCGGAGCCTTCGGATTGTGCAAGCCGTCGATCCCCATCCACGCGGCGAAGGCCGGCCGGTACTCGGGGCGGAACCGTCGCTCGAACAGTTTCGCGTCGCCCTGGTCTCCCCTGGCCTTCTCCTGCAGCCAGAAGCCGAACGTGCTCGTGTCGTAGAGGCGCTGCTGACCGGCGATGGTCGCCGCCCGGTTCTCCGCGGCACGATACTTGGTCGAGAGGCCGTAGAGGTGGGCCTGGCGCCCGTCCCAGCGCCCGGTCTGGTAGCCGCTCCAGGCCGTCGCTATCGCGACGAGCGCGAGCACCACCGCCTCGGCGATCTCGATGATCGTCTCGCGCCGCCTCGCGTGGACACGCTCGCCGGGATGCGCGTGCTCGTGGAGTTGGTGATGGGCGATCTCGACGTTCGACGGGCCCTCAGGCATGTCCGAGTGGACACCTGAGCGCAATCATGAGGCCGGCTCCGGGGCCGCGGCAGGCGGTGTCTCGGGCGCGCCCTCGGAGTCCTGGGTCTGGTATCGCGCGAGCAGCTGCCGCTCCTCCTCCCGTTTCGGAAACATTAAGAAGACGAGCGTCGCGCCGAGTAGCACCGCAACGACCCCGGCCAGGTATGCCCACTGGTCGCCCTGGAGGAACGCCGTCTTCGCCGCGGCGACGATGGTGTCCTGAACCGACGGCGGGTAGCGCTGGGCCGTGTCCGCGGCGCTCGAGAACGACTTGGTCAGCTCTGTCTGGACGCTGTTGTTGACGTTCTTTCCGGAGGCGGCGACCGCAGCGCCGGCGGCGGCGGCATACCCGGCGGTCAAGAGGGCGCCCATGATCGACTGCAGGATCGCGCCGCCGAGGTCGCGCTGCAGGTCGGCCGTGCCGGACGCCATACCCACCCGCTTGACTGGAACCGAGCCCGTGAGCGAGTGCGACGCGGGGGTGCCCGCGAGTCCGACGCCGATGCCGACGAACGCGTAGCCGAGCCCGACCTTCCAGTAGGCGATGTTCTCCTTCCAGAGCAAGAGCATCGTGAGAAAGCCGAGCAGCACGAAGACGTAGCCGAAGAGAAGCGTGAAGCGGGCGCCGCGCGCCTCGACGAGCTTGGCCGAGCGCGGGGCCACGATCACCATGAAGAACACCGCCGGGAGGATCGCGAGCCCGGCGTCGACGGTCGAGTAGCCGAGCACATTCTGCAGGAACTGCTGGCCGATGAACATCGCGCCCATCAACGAGCCGAACACGATCAGGCCGGCACACGCCGCCACCCAGAAGGTCGGGCGTGCGGCGACCTGCAGGTCGTACAGCGGATTCTCCGCCCAGCGCTGCCGGAGGTAGAAGGCGACCAGGCCGGCGGCGGCGATCGCCAACAGCCCCACGACGAGCGCCGTCTCGTTTGGCACGGCGGCGAAGTTGATCCCGAGGATCAGCGCGCCCACGAGCACGCTCGACAGGACGCCTCCGAGGTGGTCGACCGGCTCGGCCGACTCGTTGACGTGGCTCGGCACGAGCACGATCGCCATCACCAGTGCGATCACGGCGAGCGGAAGCGTGAGCAGGAAGACCGATCCCCACCAGTAGTGGTCGAGCAGGATCCCCGAGCAGAGCGGTCCCAGGGCCGAGATCCCACCGCCGATCGCCGCCCAGAGCGCAATCGACCTCGTGCGGGCCGGGCCCGACCACAGTGCCGTGATCAGCGCCAGTGTCGTGGGGTACGCCATCCCCGCCGCTAGGCCGCCGATGATCCGCGCGGCGACCAGGACGTCGATCGACGGCGCCCAGGCAGCCAGACAGTCGGCTGGGACGGTGAGGATCATGCCGAGGACGAGCAGGAGCTTGCGTCCGTAGCGGTCGCCGACGGCGCCGAAGTAGAGCACCGAGGCGGCCAGGCCAAGCGAGTAGCCGACCGCGACGAGGTTGAGTTCCGTCTGCGACGCGTCGAAGTGTTTGCCGATCGACGGCAGCGCGACGTTGGCGACCGCGAGGCCCAGGTTTGCGACAGCTGCGACGGCGATCAGCGCCGCGAGAACTAGCCCTGAACGCTTGGGTGTGCTCGAGGCGACGTCAGCCGCATGGGCGCTGCCGGGGGCAGCACCTCGCCTCTGGCCATCGTGGCCTTCCGCTTCCAACCTTTCTCCTTTCGCGCTCTCGGGCTCTGGGGCGACTCAAGCCCGCGCGCGCGAGGGGGTCATCATCCGATTTGGATGGAATTCCGTTCGAGGGCAGGCGAAGGGGAGAAGCCGGCGACAGCGAGGGCGATCACCGTGTCTCCCGGCCGCACGTCGGGAGGGCGGCCATCTGCTGCAATGCTCAGCCGTCCATCGTGTGAGACCGCAAAGAGCGGCACCTCGCTGTCCGCGTCTTCGGGAGGAACGACCGAATCTGCGCTCCTGCTCACGATCCGGGCACCGGCGGCGAACTGGCGGTCGAGCTCGGCGAACGTGAGCGAGCGGTGGCCGAGGATGCCGGCCTCCCTCGACGGTGGCAGCAGGTCCGGCTGGTCAGGGTGCGGGGCCACCCGATAGACGTGCTTGTGGCCGAGCTCGTCCCGTAGCTCGGCGGCGCCGAGGGTGTTGAAGTCGTCGCTGCGCGTCAGCAGCAAGGCATCGGTGACCTCCTCGAGCTCCGCCTCGCGGCTGATCGCGTCGACCATGATCCGCCCGCGATCGGCCTCGAGACCGGCCTCGCGGGCGGCCGTCTGGTGATCGGGAGGCCCGACCCACATGCGTACCGCGACTCCGGCCTGCTTGAGGGCGGCCCCTATCTCGCGGGCCCAGGGGTGACCGCTGACGATGAGCACTAACGTGCGACCCGCTCCGGCCACCCCGAGTATCCGGGCGACGGGTGTGGCCGTGAGCCCGTAGACAACGACCGTGCCGAAGATCGCCACGAACACGATCGGGAGGACCTTGTCCGCGCCCGCGACTCCCTTCTGTGCAAGCTCTGGACCGAAGGCAGACGCCGTCGCTCCGGCGACGATGCCCCGCGGCGCCATCCATGCGACGAACGCGCGCTCCTGCCGGGTAAACGACGAGCGCAAGGCCGCGAGCGCGACCGCGGCAGGCCGAATGATCAGGATCATGACCGCGACGAGCACGCTCGCCTGCGGCAACACCGACCTCACGTCGTCGGGGGAGACCGATGCCGCTACGAGCACGAACAGCACTCCGATCAGCAGCTGGACGAGCGTCTCTTCGAACTCGAAGAGCGAGAGGCTGATGTCGAGGCCCCGCTGATTGCCCACCACCATCCCCATGAGCACGGCCGCCACAAGGCCTGCGTCCTCGCGGATCAAGTCGGCGGCAACCACTGCGGCCACCACGACCATCAGGGTGGAGGGGACGATCATCCGCGGCGCATTTCGATGGACCTCGCGGAGCAGGAGCCACAACGCCGGTGCGCCGGCGGCGGCGACCAGCGCGCCGATGCCGAGATCGATCAGCAGCGCGCCCGGTTGCCAGCCCTTCCCCGAGCCCACTGCCGCGAACACGAGCACGCCGAGCAGCGCGCCGATCGGATCGACGAGGGTGCCCTCCCATTTCAGGAGGGAACGGACGTCCCGGGTGGGACGGATGAACGCGAGCAGCGGCAGGACGACCGTCGGGCCCGACACGACGAGGATCGCCCCGACGAGGAACGCCACACCGCGGTCCACGTCGTCGTAGAGAAGCGCGACCGTCGCCGTAATCGCAAGCCACGTGACCAGTGCGCCTACGGTGATCAGGCGCACGACCACCTTGCGAACTCCGGGAACAACCTCCTCGAAAGACAGTCTCAGGCCCGCTTCGAACAGGATCACGCCCACTGCGATCGTCACGAACGGCTGGTAGAGCGAGCCCAGCAGCTTGTCGGGATGGACGTCGTCGGTCGCGATCCCGGCGAGAAACCCAGCCGGCAGCAGCACGACGAGGGCGGGAGCCCTCAGCGGGCGCGCGGCCAGCTGTGAGCCGACCGCCAAAACGAGCACCAGCCCGAGGCCGAAGAGGATCTGGTTCGTGGACATCGCCGACGCCTCACCTCCAGGCTCGGTCGCTGCGGGCAATCGTTCCCGCGACCCGATCCGGAATCGTCGTCCAGACCGGGTGATCGGGCCGGGAGAGCCGGCCCTTCATCCAGTCCGGACGATGGCTGCAAGAGGCCGGCTGGGGAGACTCACGGCGGAATGTCGTGGAGCAGACGCTTCCGGATCCGCCAGTACGTCAAGAACAGCATCTGGTTGATCCCGTTTGCAGGCGGCGTCCTCGGAGCCATCCTCGGGATCCTCGAGCCGCACCTCGACCACGCGGTCTCGGTACCCGAGGCATGGGAGTACTCGCCGTCGACGGCGACCACGGTGCTCTCGGCGATCATCGGCGCCATGGCGGCCTTGACCGGCTTCGTGGTCACGGTCGCCGTCCTCGTCGTACAGATGGCGATCGGGACCTTCTCGGCCAGGTACATGCGCCTCTGGTACCGCGACCGGATGCTGAAGGCCGTCCTCGGCGTGCTCATCGGGACGCTGACGTTCTCCTTCGCGCTGCTCCGGGAGATCGAGCCGAACGACGTTCCCTCGATCGGGGTGACGATCGCCGGGCTGCTGGTGCTCGTCGGGCTGCTCTCGTTCATGATCTTCCTCGACCGCTCGCTGCACCGGATGCGCCCGGTGACGGTTGCGGCGCTCGTCGGACGGGCGGCCCGTAGAGCCTTCGAGCAGGGCGCCCGCGGCATCGAGGCTTCAGTCGGGGCGGCACCGCCTCCAGCCGAGACGACGCCGCTGCTCGTGCGGGCGCCCAAGGCGGGTGCGATCCAGGCCGTCGACGAGAGTGGCCTCGTCCGTTGGGCGCGCGAGCACGACAGTGTCGTCTACTTCAGGCACGCGATCGGCGACTTCGTCCCCGCCGGGTCGGCGCTCGTCGAGGTCTGGGGACGGTCCCACGACGCGGACGGCGACGAGCGTTTCCTCTGCGGGCTTTTCGCCCTCGGCGACGAGCGGACGATCGAGCAGGATCCTGCCTTCGCGCTCCGGATCATGGTTGACATCGCCATCAAGGCGCTGTCGGCTGCGATCAACGATCCGACCACGGCCACCCAGGTTCTGAACCATCTCGAGGAGCTCCTGCGGCTGATCGGGGCGACGCGGCTAGAGGGGCACATCAGGACGATGCGCGACGAGGACGGCGCGGTGCGGATCGTCGCCCTCGGCCGGCGTTGGGAGGACTACCTGGCTCTGGCTTGCACCGAGATCAGGGAGTACGGCGCGGCCTCGATCCAGGTGCAGCGGCGGCTCCGCGCGATGCTCGAGGAGCTGCGCGAGACCGTGCGCCTCGAGCACCGAGAAGCCGTCGACGCCGAGCTCGGGCGGCTCAACGCGACCGTCGAGCTGCACTTCGGAGACTCGGTCGACGTCGATCGCGCCTCGCAGCCCGACGCGCAGGGAATAGGCGGCCCGCCGTCGGCGCGTCGCGTCGACCAAGAGCGGCTGCTGCGGAGCTAAGGGCGGGCGGACTTCACCGCCTCCGGGCGGCCGCTCGTCGGTCTCGGCGACGCGCACCCGCGACGGAGGCCGGAGCGAGGAGCCGGCCGAAGACGTCGATGAAGAGCGCGCAGGCGCCCGACCGCTCCGGCAGCGTCCCCTCGAGGACGTCGACGCTGTACGTCAACTCATCTCCGGCCAGGTGCGGCTCGCGGAGGACCACGACGGCGTCGTCGGGCGCGTGTCCGTCCTCGTCGAGGAACGAGAGGACGGCGTCCGGTGGGTCGACGGCGAAGCTGTTGACCCCCGCGTTCCAGAGCTCGATGAAGCGGCGCGAGGGGAGCTGGCCGATCTCGCGCCGGGGCCGGTCGGCAAAGTAGACCGTCGAGCTGGTCAGGCCGTGCAGGGTGACGGTCCCGTGCCCGCTGGAGAAGCCCGTCGCGCTCTGGACGAACAGTGCGTCGATCCGCTCGACCTGTCCTTCGGAAAAGCGGGCCACCGTCTCCTCTCGACCCTCACCCTCACCTTCACGAGGAACCGGACCGTCGTACCTGTCGGGTGACACCTTCTCCCTTCTCGCCGCGCGCGGCATCACCCTGTCCGGATGATCTCCCCGGGGCTCGGCCTAGGAGGCGACGGAGCTGCCGGCGGCTTCCACGTCGGGGACGCTCCCGGGGGTGACCGCGGCCTCGACGAGCCCGAGCTCGCGCGCCCGGGCGACGGCCTCGCTTCGGCTCGAGACGCCGAGCTTCCGATAGACCGAGATCGCTTGTGTCTTGATCGTGTTGCGCGAGACGTAGAGGCACTCGCCGATCTCCCGGAAGGAGAGGTGCGTGGCGAGTAGCGGCAGCACCCGCAGCTCCGCCGTGGTCAGTCCCGAGCCGGAGCCGTTCGCCGCCTCCGGCATCGCCACGATCTCGCGCTCGAGCCGCTCGACCCCGGCCGCGAGAACGCCGAGGGTGGGCCGTACCTCGAGGATCCCGCGGGCCTCGTCGAGCACCCGCTGCACCGACTCCCGGTCGCGAAGGGTCACGTATGCCTCTCCGAGCTCGAGCCGCACCTGGACGGCGAGCCACGGGAGCGCCGAGGTCAGCGCCGGTGTGAGCCGCGCGGCGACCGTGAGCTGCCGGCGCGCCCTGTCCCACTGCCCGTGCCTGAGCAGGCCGCGGGCGGAGGCGACCAGCGCCAGCGCGCTCGTCGGGTAGCTGCCGAGGTTCCCGCTCTCTACGAGGTCGCGTGCCTCCAGCGCGAGTTCCTCGGCACGCTGGTGATCGTCCGAGGCCGCGGCGAGCAGCGAGCGCTCGGCGAGCGCGACGACGGATGTCTCCGAGGACCCGAGCCGCTCCGCCGCCTCGGCTGCGTCCGCGAACACAGCGTCGGCCGGCGTGCTCTCGCCGGCGAGCACGCGTGCGACGGCCTTCATCAGCAGCGCCTCGGGTAGCCAGGCATCGTCCTCGGCGAGCCTCGCGAGCGCGGCCTCCGCGTCGGCCTGCATCCGAGCAGGGCCGTCGGCGCAGAGCGCCGAGCGCATGACGGAGATCCAGGGCCGGACCGAGCCGACGCCTTTCCGTCTCGAGGCGACGCCCCGCTCGGCCGCCTGAAGCCACCGGTCTGCATCGGCCGCGCGGCCGCGAGCGGCGTGGACGTAGCAGCCGTTGATCGCGGCGGCGGGGTGCCGGCCGAGCCAGCGGTCGTCGTCGACGAGGTCGAGCCAGCGCTCGACCGCCCCGACCCGGCCGCTGTGGTGAGCCTGCAGCGCGATCGAGCTCAGGATTCGCGCCGTACGCTCCCCGTCGCCCGCGGCATGGGCGTGGGGGAGGGCTGACTCGGGTTCGCCGTGGGCCTCGTACCACGCCGCTGCGCGGCGGTGCAGGACCGGCACGCGCTCGGGCTCGTGCTCGTCGAGCTCGCGGCGCAGCAGATCGCGGAACAGATGGTGGTAGCGCCACCACTCGCGGCGGTGATCGAGCGGGACGAGGAATAGGTTCGCCCGCTCGAGCGCCTCGAGCTTGAGCGCGGAGCCCTTGCTTCGCAGCACCGAGTCGCAGAGCGGGCCGCACATCTTCTCCAGGACCGACGTGCGCCTGAGGAACGCGAGAACGTCCGGCCGCAGGTGCGAGAGGTACTCCGAGCGCAGGTAATCGGCGATGTGGCGGTCGTCGCCCGCGACGTGCGCGAGCTCGCCGGGCTCGGCCAGCTCGTGCTGCCGGCCGTGGCTCTCGAGCGCGGCGAGGTAGAGCGCGGCGGCCCAGCCTTCGGTTCGGTCGAGGAGCTCGAGCAGCTCGTCCTCGTCCGGCTCCACGCCGGAGGCCCTCAGCAGGATGTCGGCCTCGCGCCGGCTGAGCGCGAGCTCGTAGGCGCCGATCTCGAGCAACGGTCCCGCGACCCGGAGCGCTGCGATCGGGAGCTGCGGTGTTGCGCGTCCCGCGAGCGCGATCATCGACCCGGACGGCACGTTCTCGATCAGGACGCCGATCGCGGCGATGGACTCCGCGGACTCGAGCACGTCGGCGCCGTCGAGCACGAGAACGACGGGCGAGGTGCGGGACGCGAGCGCCGCAGTGAGCCTCGGCGCGACCGCGTCCCAGATCGTCCCCGGGCGGTCGAAGGCAGCGAGGACGTGTGCATCGAGCGGTTCGACCCGGTGGAGGGCCGCGGCGACGTGCTTCAGCAGAACGAGCGGGTCGTTGTCCCGTTCGTCGACGGACACCCAGGCGAACGGGCGCACGTCGCGCGCGGCCCACTGCGAGAGCAGCGTCGTCTTGCCGTACCCGGCGGGCGCGACCACGAGTACCGTGGGG
>JBKPFI010000066.1:0-2750 GCA_046728775.1 Actinomycetota bacterium
CTCACCCTGACGCCACGCGGGCGCTTCCTCGGCGGCGGCGTGACGGCGGAGCTCCTGGCCTAAAATCCCTGCAAAGGAAGGAGAACGTGGCCGAAGCGGAGCTCACAGCGCGCCAGCGGACGATCCTGCGCGCGGTCGTAGAGGCGTACGTCGCCAGCCGGCAGCCGGTCGGCTCGCGGACGCTCGTTGAGCGGACGGACCTCGAGGTCTCGACGTCGACGGTGCGCAGCGAGCTCGCGGAGCTCGAGCGCCGTGGCCTGCTCACGCATCCGCACACCTCGGCGGGGCGCGTGCCCACGGAGCGCGGCTACCGCTACTACGCAGACCGGTTGCTCGAACGGCTCGACCCACAGCCCGGCGGCTTTCCGCTGGACCTGACCGTCGCCCGCAGCGAGGTCGACTCCGCCCTGCAGGCGACCACGGAGATGCTCTCGGAGCTCACGCGGCTGCTCGCGCTCGTCTCCGCGCCGCCACTCGGGACCGCGACGGTGCGCCACGTCGAGGTGCTCCTGCTCCAGCCGCAGGTGGTGATGGTCGTGGTCATCACCTCCACCGGGAGCGTCACGAAGCGCATCTTCCGTTTCGCGGAGCCGGCCGACCCGGGCCTGGTGAACTGGGCGACCCAGTACCTAAACGACCGCGTGTCGGGCCTCGAGCTCGGCAGTAGTCTCCTTCGCCGCCGCCTCGACGAGCCATCGCTGGGGGCGCGCGAGGGGGCGTTTCTGGCCGCGCTGCGGCCGCTCTTCGCCGAGGCGCTCGCGGCAGAGGAGCAGAGCCTCTACGTCGGCGGCACCGCGGGGCTGCTCGAGGACCTGCGGGGCGAGGAGCGCGAGAGTTACCACCGCCTGCTCGAGGTGCTCGAGAAGCGTGCGGCTCTGCTCAAAATCCTGAGCCAGGCGCTCGACCCGCGCCGGCCGTTCGTCCGCGTCGGCCCGGAGCTCGAGCACCCGGCGCTGCGCGACCTCTCCCTGGTCGGCGCCTCGTACGGCCTCACGACGCGCGCGCTCGGCGCGGTGACGCTGCTCGGCCCGGTACGCATGGACTACGAGAAGGCGCTCCGGTCGGTGCGGGCCGCGGCCCACGAGCTCTCGCGCTTCGTCGAAGAGCTCTACGACGACAACTAGCTCCAGTCCGCGAGCTACGCTCAGGCGCAGACATGGCGACAAGCCAGCGCGACTACTACGAGCTTCTCGGCGTCCCGCGATCGGCTGACGAGGCCGAGATCAAGAAGGCCTTCCGCGGCCTCGCGCGGACGTTGCACCCGGACGTCTCGGACGCCCCGGACGCGCAGGAGCGGTTCCGCGAGGTGGTCGAAGCATACGAGGTGCTCTCCAAGCCGGAGACGCGCCAGCTCTACGACCGCTACGGCCACGAGGGCCTCCGCGGCGGGGGCTTCACGCCGACGACCTTCGACCTCGGCAGCCTCGCCGACCTGTTCGGCGCCTTCTTCGGCGACGATCTCTTCGGCACGGCCGCCCGTCCCCGCCGCGCCCGCGGTGCCGACATCGCGGCCCAGGTCGAGATCGAGCTGGCCGAGGCCGCGACCGGTACCACGCGCCAGGTCCCGTTCCCGGTCACCGTGACGTGCGCGAAGTGCGCGGGAAGCGGCGCGAAGCCGGGCACGCACCCAGTCACCTGCGCTACGTGCGGGGGCCGCGGCCGCTTGCAGCAGGTGTCCCGCTCCGTCTTCGGTGAGTTCGTCCGCACCCAGACCTGTCCCGCCTGCTCCGGCCTCGGGCGCGTCGTCGAGGAGCCTTGCCCGGAGTGCGAGGGCTCGGGCCGGACGGTCGAGGAACGCACGCTGGACGTGCAAGTGCCGCCGGGGATACACGACGGTCAGCAGATCCGGATCTCCGGCGAAGGGCACGCCGGCTCCCTCGGCGGCCGTGCGGGCGACGTCTACGTCGAAGTGCGCATCAAGCCCGACCCGCGCTTCGTGCGCGAGGGCAACGACATCTTCTGCACGGTCGACCTGACGATGACGGAGGCGGCGCTCGGCGCAACCGTGACGGTCCCGACGCTGGACGGCGAGCTCGAGCTCGAGCTGGAGCCGGGCACGCAGCCCGGAGAGCTGCGGGTGCTCCGCGGCCGCGGCATGCCAGTGCTGCAGGGCTTCGGGCGCGGCGACCAGCGCGTGCTCGTCAACGTGCAGGTGCCGCGGCGGCTGACCGAGGAGCAGCGCCGCCTGCTCGAGGAATTCGGCCGCAGCGCCGGCCCGGAGACCTACGAGGCGGACGAGGGGTTCTTCCAGAAGCTGAAGAGCGCGTTCCGCTGACCGCGCTGCGCCGCGTCTCCGCGTCCGTACCGGTCGAGCGCGCCGAGCTCGCGCGCGCTTTGATGCTCGAGCTCTTTCCGGGGGGCTTCGAGGAGATCGACCACCCTGACGGGCTGGAGCTCGTCGCCTACACCGACGATGCCGGAGAGGAGCGGTTGTGGGCGGCGTTCGGAGAGGTCGTCGGCGGAGACGTGCCGTCCGGCTGGGAGGAGCGCTGGCGGGACTTCCACCGGCCCGTGCGGGTCGGCAGGCTCTGGATCGGGCCGCCGTGGGAGACGCCGCCGCCCGGGGCGGAGGCGATAGTCGTCGACCCCGGCCGCGCCTTCGGGACCGGCGGCCACGCGACCACTCGCCTCTGCCTGGGGCTGCTGGTCCAGCAGGAGCGAGGCAGTCTGCTCGACGTCGGCTGCGGCTCAGGTGTGCTCGCGATCGCCGCGGCTCGGCTCGGCTTCGCTCCGGTGATCGCCCTCGACCG